>CAYFJI010000124.1:0-5315 GCA_964343365.1 uncultured Acidiferrobacteraceae bacterium | reverse complement strand
AACCGTCGGCATATCAAAATTAATGACATGGCTAATACCTTTGATATCTAGACCTCGAGCTGCAACATCAGTTGCCACTAGCATTTCCACTCGACCTTTACGAAGATTTTCAACTGTCTGGCGTCGTTTATTTTGACTCATATCGCCATGCAATGATGCAGTTTTATGTTTGCTTGAACGAAGAGTCTTAGCGAGTTGCTCGGCTCCTCGTTTAGTAGAGGTAAAAATAAGCGCTTTAGTTAACTTCCTATTTCCTAAATGATGCGCTAAAAGTTTTTGTTTGTGCGCTTTGCTATCGGCCTGATGCATGTGTTGTCGAATTGAGAGGTGTTGATCATGATTAGTCGCAAGGCTAATTCTTTTAGGTTGTTTAAGTAACTTATTGGCGATTTTCAATACACTGCCTTCAAGGGTAGCTGAGAAGAGTAGAGTTTGACGTTCTTTTGGGGTCGCCGAGGCAATATCTTTCACGTCGTCAATGAATCCCATATCTAACATTCTATCCGCTTCGTCAAGCACCAGTATCTCAAGTCTGGAAAAATCTACTTTGCCTCGCTCCATATGATCCATCAGTCGGCCTGGTGTTGCCACTAAAAAGTCAACTCGATTACGCAACATTCTGAGCTGGGGAGTGTAAGACATACCCCCCACAATCAGTCCGGTCGCTATTTTAGAAAAACGACTGAACTGGCGGATATTCTTGTCAATTTGAATTGCAAGTTCTCGAGTTGGTGTTAGCACCAGCACCCTCGGCCCGACGCCACCCTTCTTAGACCGTCGAAAAAGATGTTGAAGAGCTGGTAACACAAATGCTGCCGTTTTGCCTGTACCTGTTTGTGCCGATGCCATCAGGTCGTTACCAGACAAAACAACAGGAATCGCCTTTTCTTGAATTTCGGTTGGCTCAGTAAGGCCAAGTTTACTTATTGCCTTGAGTATTCGAGGGTCGAGCTTAAGTTGTTCAAATTTCAAAATAACTCCAAACCGACCAGATGTCGGATGACAATTAGTTAGTACGTGGGAAGGGTGTGAGTTACGCAGTCTCTATACCAGCCTAGACCTACAGATTGTACTCAAAATTTTTTCGATTCAATGCGTTCGGTAATTATAATATTACCCGTTTCCAGCTACTATTTTAACAAAGAAGGCCTCTGAATACAAAAATTTGTTATCGCCAGACTCCAGAACATCAGTAGTTAATATCAAACCTTTTGGAATTCTAAGGCCTCCTTAATATATTAGTGACAGACTGCATGAGTCAGCCTTTCTCTCCCCAAATGCCGTGGAATTCATACGCAACTGCGGGCACGTCACCTTCTACCCAAGCATCGTGACCTGGTTCAATACAATAAGCGCTACCCGCCGAATATGTGATTTGGGTGCCGTCGTCATGTTGACATGTAATTACGCCGTCCACTATGACTCCGACATGTTTTGCTTCACAGCTTTCTGTGCCAACCATCGGCTTTATGTCATTTGACCATTTCCACCCAGGTTGCGCTGTCAGTTTCATCACTCTTTGGCCACCAACGTTTACCACTTCTATTCTTGCATTGCTGGGGGTCATTACCTCGTCTGCCGCTGTCGAAAAATCTTTTGCTTCTATTGTCGCCATGACAATTCTCCTTAATTTTTATATATTTATATGATATTTTTAAATTTCTGTCACGCCATTATCGCATAAAACCATGCCAACTGCCGCTTTATGAAAAATGATTTAATCACCAATAGAACATTAATTAATTGAAGATTTTAATTCCAACTTCTTAGATAGCTGTCGAAAGCGAAAGGCAAGCAATAAACCAGTCGTCATTAATCCAGTAGCGAGCCCCCACCATAAACCAGCACCATCAAGGTTCATCCAAAATGCCAACCATGACCCGAAACCTATTCCAAGGATCCAATAGCCAAATCCCGCTATCCAAAGTGGTGCAACACTATCTTTTAATCCTCGTAAAGCACGCGCCGCAATAGCCTGTAAGCCGTCAAACACCTGAAAAATTGCAGCGATGAAGAGAAATTCCACCGATAAAAGAGAAACAACCATAAAACCTGGATCAGAGGGAGCTATAAAAATATCGATGATATAAGTAGCAAAACCCAGTGGGACAATCATCATCATCACCAAGATCAAAACCCCGATGAACATCCCAACCATTCCGGATTTTCCCGCAACATCGAGCCGATTACTGCCAACACCATGCGCAACTCGCACCATAGTGGCTTCAGCAACACCCAAGGCAATGACAAATGGTATTCCAATCCACGCCATCACAATTTCAAAAGCTGCAAGGGTTTCCGCACTTATAACACCAGAAAGGATGGCCGTAGTGGCAAACATCCCAACTTCTAGAAATACGAGGCCCGCCACTGGTAGACCGAGCGTCATTATTTCTTTGCAAATGGAAACATCTATTTTCCAGCGAACTGAGAATATTCCGTATCTGCGCAGTGCAGTTGTTTTGTAGACATACCATAGCAACGCAAAGAACATCAACCAAGATACAATGCTGGTAGCAAGGCCCGCGCCGAAAAGACCCAACGGCGGGATCCCCCATCCACCACCAACCAGCCACAGAGTAAGCAAATAATTTACGAATACCGCTATCGCGGTAATTACCATGACAGCCTTAGGCTTAGCAAGTGCTGAAACAAAGTTACGCAAAACAGCAAAAAATAGAACTGGAAGTACGAAACCGCTCAATCCTTGCAAATAAGGCGCCATTAGTTGAAGGATCTCGGGATCCTGATTTGTCCATCCCAGTATTGTGTCAAGATGCCATACCAATACCATTGAGGGGATGCCAAGTAACAAGGAAATAAAAAACCCTTGGCGCACGGCAAGTCCAGCGCGACTTTTGTCTCCTGCCCCCTCGGCTTGAGCGCATAACACCCCTACGATAGACAACAACCCCATTAGAATTACTAACACTTCAAACGACAGGTGGCCGGCAATACCTACCGCCGCAAATTCCATATAACCAAGCCCGCCAACTACCATCTTGGTAGTGATAAACATAGAAAATTCGGCGAGGTAAGCAGCAGATAATGGCAATGCAATACGCATCAAAGTTACAATTTCGATTCTAGCTTTAGGGTCGTTAATCAAAATTGCTTCTCAAATTATTTTGATTTGTTACCACGATAAAATATCTCTTTTTTAATTCCCAAATCCTTTCGATAAATTGCCAACAGAAGTGCCCCTGTTGCTAACATCAACCCAATCTGGAACGCCGAATTAGCGATTGTCCATACTGGAATCACCGGAATAATCAGAACAGCACTCAAGAAACTGGTGATAAAAATCAAACGGGATTCAGTTTCTGGAAAATTCCATGCTTTTACGAATGTCGGAGTTGACGCGAAAGTATTCGCTGCGGTAGCAAGCGAAACGGCGAGCAATGGCGAATCTGCTAACTGCCACAATAATAGAGCCGTCACCGACAACACTCCACAAAACAAGTCAAAACGAGTAAGTCGCCAGTAACTGTTTTTGTTAACAAAAGAACATAAGAATATGACACCAGGAACAAATCCACCTACCATGACCCTAACCGAAGCCCAGACATCTGCATCTACTGAAAACGCTGCACCAAGACTGACAACGGGTGTTAAAGCCCACAGCAGCCAGGAAACTCTGTTGGGTTTAACTTTACCTGCTAAAGTATCTCTCAAATAACCATACCCACCCCACAGTAATAAAGATGCACTGACAATTACTAAGAACTGTGGAAAAGTAATCAATGTAATGTATCTGAGCCCTACGAAGTAGTACAGAATCTATGAGGCAAATTTTTTCGCATCTAAGAAGACGTTACATGCAGGCCACTTTCATCGAAACGAATTTTTGCAAGCGTAATGATGGGTGCATCAAGGTCAACCAGCATATTGCGGCCGCCTTCTTCAGGTTTTTCAATAATGCATCCAACACCGCAGACAGTAGCCCCGCTCTCCTTGACCAGCTTCGCCAAGGCCGTCAGGGTCGCGCCCGTCGCAAGAAAATCATCAATTATCAGTACGCGATCTTGAGTATTCAAAAAACGCTGATCTACCATCAGATCGGAGGAAATGCCACGTGTCCGACTAATTGCTTCCGCGACATAATAGCTGCCCGTCATGGTGCGAGAATGGGTTTTACGCGCATAAATGATCTGTGCTCCAAACTCTTCTGCAACATATAAGGCTGCCGGTATGCCGCTGACCTCTGCTGTAAGCACCCGAGTGATGCTTTCGACCCCTGCTGTAAGAAATCCCTCGTGAATAGCCTTGGCCATCCGCCGCGTGAGTTGAGGGTCAACTTGATGATTTAAAAAACTGTCGACTTTAACAATACCGCCGCCAACATGTTCTCCCTCATCAAGTATTTTCTCGACTAATTCCTGCATTTTACCCCTCCTGTTATCTTAGAAATAGTAACACGCCAATTAGCGCGAATCAGCACACCAATCAAATGCTTATTCGAATTCAGATAGCTCAAGAGCTAGACCGCAAAAAACTACTAACGTGAATTGCTTTCAGCTGTGTGAAGCAGCTCTTCAAGCGTACTTCCGATCAATGCCAGTTGAGTGGGGCTTGATAAACGGTGGTCTCCGTCTTTAAGTAACTGGATCCGAACATCCGTAGCCTCCAAGCTTTTTGACAATTGGAGTGCAGTGCGCCAAGGAACTTCGTTATCTTGACAGCCTTGTAATAACCGAACAGGAACCTGAATATCCAATGGCTGATCCAGTAAACAGCACTCCTCACCATTAACTATGAATGCTTTTTTCAGGATGAAGCCTTCAGGATCATACTCGCTGGTCAAGGTAATCTGACCATGCTCCTCAAGATATTGCCGCTGACTTAAGGTTAAATCTCTGGTAATCAAATCTCGAGTGAAATCAGGCGCTGCAGCAATACCAAGAAGGCCACTAACCCGGTCACCGAGCTCTAAAGCAACACGTAGCATAATCCAACCACCCATGCTAGAGCCGACAAGTATGCACGATCCCTCGGTAAAAGCCTGAATCACCTCAAGCGTGTCTTCAGTCCATCGACTGATTGTGCCTTCTTCAAAAAGTCCACCGGATGAACCATGGCCGGAGTAGTCAAATCGTAAAAACGCCCGTTCATTTTTTTTGCACCAATTTGATAGATATTGCGCTTTAGTGCCTTCCATGTCAGATCGAAATCCACCTAGAAAGATGATCCATGGGGGGTCTCCAACCTCCGATCTTGTAGCAATCGAATAGCCTCTGTCGGTTTCCAAAAATAGAGTATTTTCATTCATCGATAATAGCCATTAATTCATACATTTAAAAAAGAGCGGAAGTCAA
>CAYFJI010000123.1:0-5424 GCA_964343365.1 uncultured Acidiferrobacteraceae bacterium | reverse complement strand
CAATTCATGATAAAAGTATAGTTCCTGTTACTCCATACCAAGACTATGTTTACAGTGACCCTGAATTTTCATGGGAATTACCTATTGGTATTACTGCAATAACTTTTTCACCTAACTCTTTTCAACAATCTAATTCATTGGTTGTAGCTGATACTAATCATGGAAATATCTATATTTTAAAATTAAATGAAAAACGCGATGGTTTTATTTTTGAATCTGAAAATTTGAAAGATCTTGTAGTTAATATTGATCCTGAAAATACCTATGGAAATTTTCATGAATCCATGGATGAAATAATGTTTGGAAAAAATTTTGGAGTTATAACTGACTTAAAATTTGGACCTGACGGAAAATTATATGTAGTTTCAATTATGGATGGTACCATCTATAGAATATCACCTAATATTGATTCTGACATTTAGAAATAATCTCTCCATATAAAATATCATCTGCGTCTTTTTTTGAATTTTTAATTTTTTCTAAAATTGCTTTTATCAAAATTTTATCAGTATTAAAAAATGATTTACTTTGTTTCATTTTTAATAAAAGATGCTTTGTAGCACTTTTTTTTCCATCACTTTTGATATTTTCTGCAGAAAATTTTAAAAGATTTATAGCTCTATAAGTTAAAACTAATCCATAATCTACTTTGATTCCAGTAATTTCTGAAATTATTTTTATTGTTTCTGAATGTTCTTTTGTTTCATCCTGAATTTTCATTTGTCCATGAAATCTACCTTGTGTTAAATCCCATGTTATTTGTGGCCTTGGTGAAAATAGTAATCTGTCACGTTTTAATGTCTCTCTATATGTGAAAATTTCATCTGCATTTATTGGCATATCTGTGAGAAATCTATTATCATCTTTTTTGATATCTTCTGTTCTGTAAATTATTGATTGAATTGGTCCAAATGGTAATAATCCTCTATTCAGACATTCTCTCGTAAAACAATCTGATTTACATTGAATTATTTTTGACGAAAATATTTTTTTTAAGTAGGAATTATTGATTTCCTTCTTTAATAATGAAGCAAAACTAATAGATATTCCATTATCGGCATCTAATATTTTTAGACATTCATGAATATTATTTTTCTCATTGATTGTATCATTTGAAAAAAGAAAAATTAAAAATTTTCCTTTTGCATTATTGATACATATATTCCAATTCTGAATTCTTCCAACATTTACCTCATTTTCTATTACTGATAAATTAATGAACTCATCTTTTAATTTTTTAAGATTTGAAATTGAATCATCTGTTGAACAATTATCTATCACTAAAATTTCATAATCTTCTGATGAAAGTTGTATATTTTTACATGATCTTATTGCTCTCTCAAGATTACTTCCTCCATTAAATGTTGGAATTGCAACTGTTAATTTCAATATTTTATCTCACCAAATATTTCATTTAATCTTTCTATTCCAACACAAAATAATGCTAGCTGTCTCTCAAAATTATCACTATGAAGTGGCAGCATTGAAATAAATAATAATCCTTCAATTATTTTTATTTCATCCAAATTCCAATTTTCTTTGATTTCCTTATCTAATTCCTCACTTATCTCTCGATTATTTTTTCTCCTAAAAACTTTGTATTCTATTTTATTATTATCCAAATATTTTGCCGAATAAAGTCCATTTATGATAGTATCAAATCCCCCCACTACTGAATGTCTTATTTTGGCTATATCGTATTTGATATCTCCTGAATTACTATCACCCCATTTTCCTCTAGGATCAATTAATTTGAAATGGTCATTTTCTACATCATAAAGTATATTTGAAAAATAAAGATCACCGTGAACAAAACAATTATCACAGTCATCAAACATAGTATCTATTCGTTTTTCTATTTCACTTTTCATCAAATTCCAATTTTTAAATTTTTTATCATTAATTATAATGAAATCATATTCAAAAATACTTGCAAATATTTCATTTTCGTTTACTAATTCAGTAATTCGATTCACTGTTTTTTTAAAGTATATCGAATCATACTCTTGTTTAGTGACATCTTGACTATGTTCCCTAAATTTCATGATTATATCAAATATTTTTTTTATTGTATCCTTCCAAAATCTAGTACTGAATTCACTATACAGCCATAGTTCTGACAATGTTGGGTGTTTGATATATTCTAATTTTATGAATGGATTATTTCCTGTTGATGAATCTGTAATTTTTGGAACCAAATTTGAAATATTTTTTGGTAAATTTTTATACCAATTAACCTCGTCAATTAATTTTTCAATATTAGTACTAGTTTTAATTACATTATCTCCCGATTCATCAAATTGTAATTTATTAAAATATCTGGTTTTTAAAACAAATTGTTTTGTGGAGTAATAATTCTCTACATGTCCCACGTCAAGCCATTTTTTTGCATTCACAGCTTCAAATTTTTCTTTCTTCTTAATTTTTTCCATTATGGAACTTATTTCTAATCTTTCTTCACCTCTAAATTCACTTAAAATATTTTTTAAGAAATTTACATTGTTAAAAAAATAACATCCAACTAATGCATGATATTCTTCTTTATCTTCTAATTTTTTTTTATCAAAAATTTTATCTACACTTTCATCTTTTTTTGTTATAACACACCAATTTTTTGTTTGAGAAAATTTTTTTGATATTAATACAACATTCTTCTTTTTGGATATCAATTCATTTATGTTGTTGTCGAATAACGTATCTCCTAAAATAATTAATAATTTTTCTTCTTTACACAAATCTACGGATGTTTTTATAGAATTACCTGGAGGTGTGTTATGATCTACTGGAATAAATTCTAATTCACATAAATTTTTATATTGTTCATTAACAATTTCTTCCAAAATCTCTTTTTTATACCCGGTACTAACTGAAATTTTTTTAATTCCTTCATTTAATAATTTATCAATTATTTTAAAAATTACTGGTTTTCCATTAATTGGAATAAGTCCTGAAGGTATTTCTCCAAAAATTTTTGATAATTCATTGTCAATTTTACCTGCACTTAAAATAAGTACTCTAACATCTCTTAACTCCATCTCATATCTCAAATTTTTTTAGATCTTCTGGTGTTCCTAATGGAATGAATTTATCTGCTACATCTATTTCAAATTTTGTATTAGATTTTAATAACATATTAAAAATCTCCGAAACATAATATTCATTTTTAACTTTATTATTTTTCTCAATCATTATTTTACCAGCATTAAAAAATTCTTCTGCTCTGGTAAAAATATACAAACCTGTTGATGCAAAATTTGAGATTTTCTCTTTCTCTTTTACTTCTTCAACAAAACCATTTTCATCTAATTTAATGAAGCTTAAATTTTTATCACTAGATTCATAACATCCTAGTAATCCATCCATATTTCTATTCTCTAATGTTAAAATTTTTGATTTTAGCCGTGTTGATGTAAAATGTGTATCGATATTATAAATTAGTAATGGGTTTTCTGGTCTTACTAAATGTCTTGCATGTAATACTGTCTCAACTTGACCTCTTGTAATCTGGTTTATCAACACTAATTCGTATTTTATATTTGGATATTTTTCATTCATTATTTTTTTAATAAATTTATCAGCTTCAAATTTTTTCTTATGTTCTTCCAAACAAATAAAAATAATTTTTTTAGAAATATCTAATGGTAAACTTTCCATTGACCATTCAAATAATGTTTTATTTTTAACCTCAATCATAAATTTTGGTTTTTGTATACCTTCATCTCTAAATCTCTTTCCTTCTCCTGCCATTGGAATTATAATTACCGGCTGAATAGATCCTAACTTTTCTCCCAATTCCTTACTGGATGAAAATTCAACTCCCAAATCATCAATGTAAATGTCTGCGTATGGTTTTCCAAATACTAATTCATCATATGGTACCTTCCATTTTTTCAACCAATCTTCAGTAATTGTTCCAATTTTTTCAATTACTTTTTTTACATCTCCATCACATGTTCGCATATGTCTTGCAGTGTGAATTATCAAATAATGACCATCTTCTCTTAACTTTCTCATTTTTTCAATTACTTTCTTTTTTGGAACGACATCTGAATATGACTCTCTAGGTTTCTTAAGCTCACAGATCACTCCATCCAAATCAAATACAATCCTCATATTTTCACATCAATTCAAAATTCAACTATCATCAAAAAAACGTTTAGTATGATTTCTCCTTATTATTTTCTGTATAGTCTAAAAATGATGTAAATTCAAACTTTTTCAATAGATTATCCATTTTTTCATATGCCTTTTCAATATTATGATAAGTGATAAAATTATCTTTTTTTGATAATTTCAGTTTTGGCATAAATTCAGGCGTCAACTCCCATGAATGAATATAGAATGTAGCTGGAATTCCTCTTATTTCATAATTGTTGATTGCTTTTTCTATCACTCTTGATGGAAGTGTTCGAAGATAAAATCCTCCTCCTGCAGGTATTTTCTTACCTAGAAATCTTGTTACAAGTAAAGGATATTCGATTATTTTTCCATTCATGTCTGATTCTTCAATAGATTTGCTTGAAATTTTATACGGATTTTCTTGTGCATTTGGATGTCCATACATAGAGGTTTTTGCAGGAACTACACTGCTATCATAATTATAATTATTCTCAATTAGACATTCCACTGCCCATCTTGTTGAAGAATCAAGTGAAAACGTTGGTGCTCTAAACCCTCTTGATTTTTTATTTGTTAATATTGAAAATTGTTTTAATTCATTTGAAAATTCATCCTTTGAATTGTAATCGTGTAAACGTGTATGGTGCATTGTATGAAATGCAATCTCATGATCATTTTCTAAAATTTTATCTAAAATATCTGGTTTGGATTCTAATAGATCTCCCACTAGAAAAAAAGTTGCTTTAGTTTCATTTTTTCTTAAAAGTTCTAGAATTTTATCAATCCCATTAATTATTTTAGGCTCTAGTTTTTCATTTGTCAAATATTTTTTTATTAATTCTGGATGAAACCAATCTTCAAAATCAATTCCCAATAAATTTTTGTTCATATCAGTGTTCTATTTTTTTTATTACTCTTCCTGGATTTCCTACAACAACGCAATATTCAGGAATATCTTTAGTCACAACACTACCGGAAGAAATTATAGAGTTCTCTCCAATAGTTACACCTAAAGTAATAATTGCACCAGGATTGATAACTACACCTGATTTGATATTAATCTCTCCTGTTTTTCTTGGATACTCTCCTAATTTTAAAAATAAATTTGCAGTCGGATTATTATGCGCAAATAACATAGAATAGGAACCTAAAGTTACATTATCTCCAATAGTGACCAATTCGGGATACATTAAATCGATTAATGCATAGGGGTTAAAATGGCAATTCTTCCCAATTTTTACGCCTCTTAATCTTTGCATGTAAATGGCAAATCCTGAATGTGTTGAATGAAATGCTAAACTGTGA
>CAYFJI010000122.1:0-5432 GCA_964343365.1 uncultured Acidiferrobacteraceae bacterium | reverse complement strand
GATTCATTTTTTCTAATCATGTGACCTGGAAGATGCCAATAATTCTTGTATGGATTTCGTGTTCTTTTTGTTAATAGTATTGCATTATCTTTGAATAGTAAAACATCAACACAAGAAAATGGAAAAATTTTAATGAATTTTTCATAATCTTTAGTTGACGATTTCTTCATCAAAGTTTTTTCTTCCTCTTGGTATAGATGTCATTAGTTTTTTTAATTAAATCCAATGTTTGATTATGTATTAAATCTAGATTAGGTATAACACAGTGACCTCCAATTATACCTGGGAACATTTTAGGTCTGTTACCAAGATACTTGTGAATCTCTTCTGCAAACTCCCACATTTCATCATATTTTACACTGTGTTCTTTTGCAATAATATTACTTAATTGTGCATAAGTAATTAACCACCCATAATAAGACGTATCACAAATAATTTTTCCTAATTCCAATGTCACTGGACTAGACATTCTTTTTGTTTTTATCCCAGATTTTTTTAATAAATCTGAATAATTCTTTACGGCCCATCTGAGTTTTGGTGCATTTTTTTCAATTGCAAAATATTTTGTATATCGTTTTAGATCATTTTGCATTCTTTTATGCACTCCTCTAATTGGACTATATATAACTGGGATTTTTACATAATTCTGAATTTTTTTTGTTGTATTTGGTTCAACAGTGCTATGTATAATAACACATTTCGGTTCAAACTTCTTAACTAATCTTCTCACTGAATTAATAAAATTTTTATTAAATGGTATGCATACGTGTAAAAATCTAATCTCCTCCGATTCTAGTACTTTAATTTCCTTCAGATTCATTAATTTTTGATTAGTATCATATCCAAAAACTTTTTGATATTTGGAAAATATTTTTTTTAAAGGAGTACCAATTTCACCTAAACCTGCAACAACATCATTATTTTTTTTCATACCGCACAATTTTTTATTATTTTTCTTGAATTTCTTTCTTTATGAAATCAATATCTGAATTATTTACAAAAGTACGATTTTTTGTAAATTTTTCAAATGTAGAGAGTAATTCTTTTAGGTCCTCGGATTCTTTTTCTTCAAGCTTCTCATGATTAATTAGTTTTGTAATTAACTTCATAAGTTGTAAATTTACTCGTAGATTAATTTCATTATTTACTGTATTCCTTCGTTGATACGGATTACTTTCTATTTGAACATCAATTTCAGATTTGAAGGCTTGTGTTCTTTTAAAATGTGCATATCCAATAGCTACTAGAAGTGGTATTCCCACAGTGACAATTATGATAATATATACTTCAAACGATGGAAAAACTAATTTCAATGAAGGGTAATTCTCAATAGCAAGAAAATATGTTACTGTTAAAGTATTGATAGCAGCTAAAATGAACGCAAAATAGGTTGACCACCCCATCCTAAAATAGAACCATGCTCGAAAGGTAGCATTATTCTTGCGCATAATAAATCAAAAATTTATTAGAATATATCAATTTCACTACAAAAAACTCATAAAAATGAAAATTTTCTCATATTAAATTTCAAAAATAAAATAGACACAAAAATCACGAATTAATGTATAAAAATGATAATTAGTAGGAATTTTCTAAAAAGCTAAATGACACTAAAAGTTTTGGCTATCGGAGATGTGGGAAACATAATACATACGATAAGTCAATACACTAAATCTGAGATTCATATAGTAAATTTCTTCAAGGATGGTGCAGGAACTTATACATACGAAAAAGACGTTGAAACATTTTCAAATTATAAGATAAAAGATCATGTAAAAAAAATCAATGAAATTGCAGATCAATATGATGTTTGTATTACTATGGGTACAGGAGAACGTATTGCTTATTTGTCAGATTTGAATTATGTAACATTCTATGTTGGTCGTGATATAGATGCTCCACGATTTATTAAAAATTCAAAAGAAGAATGGTTTAATGAACCACTTCATAAATTAAATTTTATTGAACGATGGTTTTACAGAAAAACTTTTCAAAATGCAATAGCTCACTTGGCATATACGTGGGTTTTTGAGCATTTGAAAAAGTATACTGCTAATGGAATTAAAATGGATATGATACCAGTAAATAAAGAAATTTTCAAACCAGATCTTAAACCCTTGGAAATGAAAAAAGAAAAATTTACATTCTTTAGTCCACAAAGAATGGGAAGACCAAAAGGAACAGATCTAATCTGGAAAGCTCTCCCATTATGTAAATCCGATTTTGAAATAATTCAGGTTGATTGGTATGATGTATCAACAAATGAAGAATTAGAAATTAAAAAAGAATTGGAAGAAACTAAACCATCTCAGGTTAAATTAATTCCAATGATCCGCAGGGAAGATATGAGTCGTTATTATAATTATGCAGATGCAGTATTAGGAAACATGAGAATTGGTACTTACGCATTAATTGAACTAGAAGGAATTATTTGCAAAAAACCCGTGATACAATTCACAAATCCTAAAATGAAAATTTTAGCAAATGGAAAAGAATTGAAATCTCCAATGGTGCCCACCTCAAATGATCCAAAAATTATAGCAGAAACAATTGATAAGATTGTTTTGAACAAAGAATTTAGAGATAAATTATTAGAAAATGAATATGAATTTGCAAAAGAAATTTCTGATCCAGAAAAAAATGCTTTATGGTGGGATAATTTTTTTAATGAAATTCATAAAAAACATCCCAAAATACGTAAAAATTCATCTAGTTATAAAATCAAATTTAGATTATTATTAATCTTGATTGGAAATAGACTCTATTGGTATAAAGTAAAAAAAATTTTCCAAAAAACCAGATGAATATTCTATAACATGATAACAATTTGAGATAAAACTATGAATAGTTATAATTTAATATCGACGAATACAATTTTAATTAATGAATATTCTAGTTTTAGCTCCTCATCCGGATGATGAAGTTTTAGGTATGGGTGGAACCATCAAAAAACTATCCAACAAAAATAAAATTTCATTAGTAATAATGACTGATGGAGCTTCAGCTCAATATAAAGATCCAAAAATGATCAACGTTAGACGAGAATCATGTAAAAAAGCATCAAAAATTTTAGGCATATCGAATATTGAATTTTTAAAATTTCATGATATGATGCTTGACTCAATTCCACAATTAGAAATAAATAAAGAAATTGAGAGAATGATTGAAAAATACAAACCTGAGATCGTTTTCACTTCTCCAAAAAATGATCTAAATATGGATCATGAAATTACATTTAATTCTACATTGGTAGCAACTAGACCAAATTTAACTCCTGTTAAGCAAGTTTTTTCTTATGAATTACCTGGTTTTGTTAAAGAACCATTTCTAGCAAATCATTTTGAAGACATCACAAAAGAATTTACATATAAAATTAGAGCATTTAAAAATTATAAATCAGAAATTAGGAAATTTCCTCATGCTAGATCTATTGAAGGAATTGAAAATTTGGCAATATATAGAGGAATACAATCTGGATTAAAAAAAGCTGAAGCATTCCAATTAATTCGAAATATTAGTTAGAACTTTGAAGCCAAATATTTTATTTATTTTAATTGATGGTTTACGTGGAGATCAATTTTTTAATAAAAATAAATCATCTAAAACACCTTTTTTTGATTCATTGATTTCAGAAGGAGTTTATTTTGATAGGATGATTTCATCTTCTGATGGTACCACAATTTCACTTAACTGTACACTAAATTCTAGATTCCAATTTGAAACTGGAGTTAGATCGAGAAAATTAAAATTATTAGAAGATAATCATCTCCAAACCTTAAAAAATGAAGGATATCATATTGTAGGATTAGCACCAAATTTGTCATCACTTAAACCATTAAGTGATTTTTTCCAAAATGAAAATAATTTATTTGAGCCAGGTCCTCCACCCGAAACACTTCCCAAAAATATGGGTGATAGAATAAATTCACTACTAAATTCACTCGATAATTCAAAACCATGGTTTTGTTATTTACATTTATTTGATTTACATCCGTTACGTGAGGGTAGAAAACCTGAAAAAATTGATGAATTTGATTCGGCAGAGTTTGGAGATAGTCTTTACGCTAAAACAGTTTCTTCTATAGATTATTGGCTTAAGAAAACATTGACTGATGTAAATTTTGATAATACACTTCTTGTAATAACAGCTGACCATGGTGAAAGAATTCCATATGATGAGAAATTAATAGGAGATTTTGAGCCTGAACTTGAAACAGTCAGTAAACTAGGAAAAAAATTATTGCCAAATTCGACTCATAATATTGGAGGTAAAATTTTAGGAAATATTAAACAAAAACTTGGAAAGGAAAAATTCAGACAATCTAATGAAGGATTATCATCATATCAAAAACGTTCTAGAGATCCATATTTTACGCTATCATTACATGATGAATTGTTACACGTACCATTTCTTCTAAGAGGGTTAAACTTACCATCAAAAATATTTTCAAAGCAAGTTTCTACTCTAGGCATATTTCCTACAATTTTTGATATAGTAAACATTTCCCAAAAAGAGTATTTTAAAAATCATAGTCTTTTTTCACTTTTAAAAAATGAAGAAAATCATGATGTAAAAAATATTTATCTTCATACAAGTCCTTATGAAAAAGAATCAGAACAAGACATGGTAGGAATTAGAACAAACAAATACAAATTTTTTCGACATGCGAGAAATGCTGAAAAAAATGTTCATCTATATGATTTAGAAAATGATCCTTATGAAAATAATAATATATTTGAAATAGAATCAGATTTAGTAAAAAAAATGGAAAAAATATTGAAGAGAATGCAAGAGAATATTGTTGAAGTAAATAACGATATTTCAGAAGAAGAAGAAGAGAAAATTTCAGAAGAATTAAAAAAACTCGGATATTTGTAAATTACACTAATTCAAAATATCTTTTATCCATACTCTAACCATGTATCTTTTTTTATCATGATCAGTAAAATCTTCAAAGCTAGTTCTTCCATGCACAATTCTATGATTATTAAAAAATGACATATCGAATTTTTGTAAATCATAACTAACTGCAAATTTTTCGTCATGGATAATTTTATCTAATTCATCTAAAATATGATTTTGTTCATTTGTTAACGGTTGATTTACAAGTTTTTGTCCATCATCAATATAATTTCTAAGATATCTGAATTTTAATTCACTATTTTCATATTTGAAAATAGGTTCAAAAGTTGTAGGTGATTCACTTTCTTTAAATTCACTTCTTTTATCAAAATGAAAATTTTCGTATAATGTATGTAAAAAATTTGGATGTGATTTTACAATTTGGTTATGTATTGTGTATGCACTAACAAATTTACTTTTCCCTCCTATTTTTGCCGGTCTAATACATAAAAGACCTACAAAATCTGGAACTTGACTCCATTGAGGACTATCTGTATGAAAAGAACCACCTTCTTTTGTTTGATGATAT
>CAYFJI010000121.1:3965-5461 GCA_964343365.1 uncultured Acidiferrobacteraceae bacterium | reverse complement strand
TGTTGATTCATCGGTAGTCGCAGCGTTGTTACATAGGGCAATCGGAAGTCAGTTGATCTGCGTTTTTGTAGATAACGGATTGTTACGATTAGGGGAGGCAGAGACTGTGATGACAGTTTTTAAGGAGCACCTCGGTGTTCGGGTCATAAAGGTTAATGCGGCAGATCGTTTTCTATCTGAACTACAAGGTATTTCAGATCCAGAGGAAAAGAGAAAAACAATCGGTCGAGTTTTTATTGAAGTTTTTCAGGAGCAAGCTGCGCTACTGAAGGATATTAAATGGTTGGCGCAAGGGACAATTTACCCAGATATCATAGAATCTGCAGGAACACCCGGAACTTCAACGAAAACAATTAAATCACATCATAATGTTGGAGGTTTACCAGATTCTCTTAACTTAAAGTTACTTGAACCCCTCGCAAAATTATTTAAGGATGAAGTTCGTAATATTGGAACTCAGCTTAATTTGCCATCTGACATGATTAATCGCCATCCATTTCCAGGTCCGGGACTCGCTGTGCGAATTCTTGGCGAGGTGACTAGCGAATATGTTACTGTTCTTCAAAAAGTAGATTCAGTATTCATTGATGAACTTAAGCAAATGCGTTTATACGACACGATAAGTCAGGCATTTGCAGTCTTTTTGCCGATCAAGTCAGTTGGTGTTGTTGGGGATGAGCGTTCATATGAGTACGTTGTTGCTTTACGTGCTGTTGAGACAACAGACTTTATGACTGCTGATTGGTCTAGATTACCGTATGAATTTTTGGATACAGTTTCTAGAAGAATCATTAATGAGGTTAGAGGGATAAGTCGCGTAACTTATGACATTTCTTCCAAACCACCTGCTACTATCGAGTGGGAGTAGCTAGTAATCCCAACATACACGTAATTTTTTCTGAAAATAGTGGTTAAAATATCTGGGTAGTCCGGACTAAGAGTAAACTTGAACAAGTGTGAAAATGAGGACGCAGGCTCCAAGTACAGCGTTCTAGCAAAATTTCTTCATTGGTGTTTTGTAATTTTGTTTGCTTACGGAATATATAAGCAAGTAGAGAATATTGATCAGTTAGAAGATATTTCCTTACTTCAGTCCGAAATAGTTTTTGCTTTAGTATTCCTATTTTTCCTAGTTTTTCGTTTCTTTTACATGACCAAAACACAGAAGACTTCTTTACCAACTGACACTCCCAAGTCTCAAAAATTAGCAGCCAAAATAGTGCATTTTTCAATGTACATGTCCCTTGTTGGAATAGCATTCACAGGTTTGATGATAGGTTACTTCTTTTGGTTAGGCCTAAAGAATGGATTTTTAATTGATTTTTTAATTTTGATGCATGAACTTTTGGTGCAGGTAATATACTGGTTGATTTCTATTCATGTTGTCGCTGCAATATATCATCGATTAAAAAAAGACGGTGTATGGAATTCAATGGTCCCATTTTGGAAAGAACGCAGCAATCCTGCTGGAAAAAATTTTAATCAAAAAAAAGAGT
>CAYFJI010000121.1:0-3865 GCA_964343365.1 uncultured Acidiferrobacteraceae bacterium | reverse complement strand
TTTTGGAAAGAACGCAGCAATCCTGCTGGAAAAAATTTTAATCAAAAAAAAGAGTACTGATTTGCCGACAGTAAATATGAAAGTGAATAAGAATTTTATTGAATATCGTTCAAATTGCATGAATTTTTTCTTTAAATGGTAAATATATTAGGGAATTTATATTTATCCTTCATCAAAGCTCGTTAATCAAACCGGCATCATGAACTCAATGCATATGAAAGTGACCAAATCAAATATCGACGAATATCAGACTAATGGTGTGATTATGTTACGGAATGTTTTTACACCGTGGGTGGATGGTATCCGCGAAGCGATAGAGCAAAATAAACGTAATCCAAGTTGGCGTGAACGCACTTATAGATCTGAAGACCCCGAGGAAAGTGAGTTTTTTCAAGATTACTGCGTCTGGTCAAAGTTTCCTGGATATCGATCTATAGTCGAATGTTCACCTATGGCTGAAATTGCAGCAAGGTTAATGCGCTCCAAGGTGGCTCGTATTTTTCACGATCACATACTTGTGAAAGAGCCGGGTAATTCCATTGTTACTCCTTGGCATCATGACCAGCCGTATTATTTCGTTGAAGGATCGCAGTGTGTAAGTTTTTGGATACCAGTTGACCGAATTCCACGAGAGCGCTGCATCGAATATGTTGTTGGATCTCATCTATGGGGAAAGAACTACACTGCTAAACGTTTTGATGGAACAGATTTATATGCCAATGATCGGAATGAAAGAATTCCTGATGTGGATGCTGATCGAACCGCATTTGACATATGTAGTTGGGCGGTAGAGCCTGGTGATGCGATTGCGTTCAATTTTCGTACATTGCATAGTGCTCCAGCAAATTATTCTTCTTTTAGAAGACGAGTGACCTCAATACGATGGGTGGGTGATGATGCTAAATTTATAAAGCGCCCGGGACGTACATCGCCAGATTTTCCAGATCTTGCCTATGAAGACGGTTCATCTTTTGAAGGGGAAGAGTTTCCGATAATTTATACTCGGTGATACTTCAATACAGAGCAGAAATTATGTCATTAAATCCAGACAGCTTAACTTTAAAAAATTCCAACTTTGAAAAAGTAAATTGATATTGGCTATTAGCGACACAACAATCCCATGCACATTAAGCAATGTACCATTCTCTACTACTGTGATACTGAAAACTGGATTGAAAGAATTGTAATAGAAGAGTTCCAATTAAATATTTATCTAGGCACTGATTTAATAGGCGCTATGGCATTGACCTTGGAAGAGAAGAGGTTCTATTAACTGGGTTATCGGTTAGGTTTAGAATTGTGAAGGTGTGGTTATGCAGTCGAAGCAGTATTTTATTATTTTCGTTGCAAGATGCCAGCTAACAAAAATAGTGCAAGAGCTTACGAAAATAATTGTGCGTTTATTGGAGTTCTAAAAAATATTTTTTTTACAATTGGAAAAAGCAAAATTAATAGCAAGGTCCGAAAATAAACATGTCCCACGGATGGGAATCGATTTAGGTGAGGGATTAAAAATGTTTTAAACTAATACCTTCATAGACGGAAATTGACTATTAGTTTGTATTTAAACGTTCAAGAATATTTTTGTTATCCTTGATCCGAGGACGACACTGGTCATCAGAATGCTCTTAATACTATTCAGTACCAGAGATAGACGGAAAATAATTGCAGAACGCTATATTATTTGTCCCAAATGCGAGATGAAGCGAAAATGTGATGTCATCAGTATCCGAGAGTGGATTACGGTGTTCTTCATCCCTATTTTTCCGACAGCTAATGATGATGGGAGAGAATATTTCGTTGAATGCAAGACATGTCGAACTGTATACGACAATGATGCACTGTAGATTGCATTAATTGATTAAATTAGAGGCGCCTAAGAAAATGCCGAACACATGCATCTTTTGTGATCCTACTTTGAGCGAGATTGTTTTAGATGATGGGTTGGTCTATGCCAGAAGAGACAAGTACCCAGTAACATCAATGCATACATTGATAATACCCAAACGGCATATAGAGTCCTATTTTTTTTTAGATCACTCCGAAATCAATGCAGTTCATAAAGTTCTTCGAGCCGTGAAAGAGAAAATTGAACTGAAGGATGAATCAGTTTCTGCGTTTAATATTGGAATAAATTCTGGAGTAGATGCTGGTCAATCAATATCTCATTTACATATACACTTGATACCTAGAAGAAAGGGTGATGTAGAAAATCCCCAGGGTGGGGTTCGCGGTGTAATACCAAGTAAACAACATTATTAAACTTTAGCATTCCAAAGCATAGGAAAGGATAAAAGTGTATTGTTATTTAAATTTAAATTAAGGTGAACCCTCTGGTGACTTATAAACTTCACATTACCCGAATGCAGGAAGCATTGAAAGAAGCTCGTATTGCAATGTCCCATTCCGAAGTCCCAGTTGGTGCCATTCTATTTCTTGATGGAGAAATTGTTGGTCGTGGGCATAATAGTCGAATAGCAGAATCAGATCCTACAGGGCATGCTGAGATTAGAGCAATCCGAGAGGCATGCAAGAAAATTGGTAATTATCGCCTGCAAGAATCTTCACTTTACGTTACCGTGGAACCATGCATTATGTGTGTGGGCACAATCTTGGAGGCCCGAGTCAAGGAGGTAGTTTTTGGTGCTAGGGAACCTGTATTTGGTGCAGCTGGCAGCGTGATTAATTTGTTGGAATCAAACTTTATGCATCATCAGTGTAAGGTGATAGCTGGGGTTTGCGCTGATGAGTCCAAGATTTTACTGAAGAAGTTTTTCAAAAAATTGAGAGATTGCGAAGGTAACAGATCAACTTCAATATGAGAGTAATAAGAAACTAAAAATCGATTTTTGTTATGCCTACGTTGTTTCGCTCGTCTCGAGGAGGAATTTTAAAGAATTCGCGATAACATTTACTAAAATGAGGAGGTGATACAAAACCACATGCAAATGCAACGTCAACTATAGAACGAGGTGTAGTCAATAGAAGTTCTCGAGCTCTTCTAAGTCTTAATTCTAAATAATATCGTGTCGGGACACAATCTAAGTGCTTTTTGAAAATCCTCTCTAGTTGCCTCCTAGAAACACCAACATGCTGGGCTAGCTCATCGAGACCCATTGGTTCTTCAATATTCGATTCCATTAGCTCGACTGCTTCAATTAATTTAGGTTGGCTATTTCCGAATCGTTGTCTTAGAGGTATCCGTTGACGATCGTTTGGGCCTCTGATTCGATCATAAATAAACTGTTCTGATATTGCAGTCGCAAGTTCGATTCCATGGTGGCGACCAATTAGGGTGAGCATCATATCCATTGGTGCTGTACCTCCAGAGCATGTATAACGATCTCGATCAATTTCAAATAGTTCGGTAGAGATAATAAGCTCGGGAAATTCTTCCCTCATCTCTCTAATGTTTTCCCAGTGAACTGTGGAACGGTAGCCTTTCAGCAAACCAATTCTGGCCAAAAGATAGCTGCCCGTACAAATGCCGCCTAAGACAACTTTTTTGCGAGTTAAAAGAGTGAGTTGTTTCGAAAGTTTCTGTTCCCATTGTCGGTTTAAGGATAATCCTGCACATACAAAGATAGCTTCTGGGCTTAAAGCGTGCGTAAGCTTCGAGATTGGATGCAGTGTGAGCCCATTGCTGGCTGCCACGGAAGATCCATCAAGTGAAAATAGTTCATATTCATAAAGATTGTCGCCACTTATCCGATTCGCCATCCTGAGTGTTTCAACGCATGCAGAGACCGAGATCATCGTAAAATCTGGCAGAAGGAGAAAGCCATATTTTCTCGAATTAGATCGGTTCATTGTCTGCGTTTTGAAGAGGTTATCAGTTAGTGTTGTGTTAGGAAAAATTGTTCAA
>CAYFJI010000120.1:0-5498 GCA_964343365.1 uncultured Acidiferrobacteraceae bacterium | reverse complement strand
TCACCTGTTTGGCCCGAACCCGCCATAACCTCTCTCTTGGAGAAAAATCGGGCCTGCTTTCCAAATGGTCTAAGCAGCGTTCATGAATGACAAGGAAGTTGTGATCGTAGTAGCCAGTCACCGTGCTTCTAATTAGTAATTTCATGTTGGGCATTCGCTTAAACTCATCAAGAATTGATTTGACCCATTTCGTGCCTGGTAATCCGCTAATTACTCGATTTTCATATAAAAGACTGCCTCCGAATTCGTATTGTTCATCAACCAAAATGACTCTAGCGCCACTTTGTCCAGCAGCTTTCGCCGCAATTAGTCCGGTTGGGCCCCCGCCAACAATCAACACATCACAGTGTATGTTGATTTTTTCATATTCATCGATATCTGGACCTGATGGCGCATCACCCAGCCCAGTCATATTTCTAATTACTTTTTCGTAACGCTTCCACATAAACCGAGGCCACATAAACGTCTTGTAATAGAAGCCTGCCGGAAAAAGAGGGCTAAAAAACCCGAGAATCGAGAGTAAATCAAATTTTTCCGTTGGCCATCCCCAGTGGGAACGAGCTATCAGTCCCTCATAGATTTCTACTTGGGTTGCTCGCAAATTCGGAGTAGTCATATTCTCACGCTCTATTTCAACTATGGCGTTTGGCTCCTCTCCCCATATACCCACTATATTTCTAGGTCGATGGTATTTAAAACTTTTTTGAACCACTTTTAATCCATTTGCCAGCAACGCCGAAGCCAAAGTATCGCCCTCAAAACCTTGAAAATTTTTGTTATTAAATTTGAAATTAATTGGCCTGGTTCGTTTAATTCTTCCGTACTTTAGGTGCCGTTGATTTTGCTTCATTTTGCTAAATCACCATCGAGTTTTCGATTTCTTACAACTCATGAATCGTCAAAAGAATATGTAATCGTGTTACGGTTTTTATCAAACCAGCGTCCACAACCAGCCGTATGACACCACTGTTCGTGGTGGGACCCCTTGGTGTTTTTTCGGAAAAATAGATAATTCGCCCACTCTTCATTGGAAAGTTCCTCCGTACGAAGTGGGCGCCTTATATCAGCTTCTCCTCCGTAACTAAACTCGGTTTCATCTCGCAATCCGCACCATGGGCATCGAATGATTAACATTTTATATTTATCTTAATGCGCAACGCCAGCTGCTCCATGCTCGTCGATCAAAGCGCCAGAAATAAATCGCTGTAAGTCAAATGGCGCATTTAGACGATGAGGAGCATCTCGAGCAATAGTATATGCAAATACCCACCCTGAACCAGGTGTAGCCTTGAAGCCTCCAGTCCCCCAGCCACCATTCAAGTATAGCCCTTGGACAGGAGTCTTGCTAATTATAGGGCACGCATCTGGGCAAACATCAACTATTCCGCCCCACTGCCGAAGCATTCTCACTCGGCTAAAGATTGGAAATAATTCAACTATGGCTGCAACATTATCTTCGATCACAGAAAAACTTCCTCTTTGTCCATAACCATTGTAAGAGTCTATTCCCGCGCCGATTACTAACTCACCTTTGTCAGATTGACTAATGTAGCCATGTACCGCATTTGACATCACTACCGTATTCAATATTGGTTTTATGGGTTCTGAGACTAATGCCTGCAAAGGGTGGCTTTCTATTGGCAATCTGAAACCTGCCATTTCTGCCAACACGCTAGAATGTCCCGCTACTGCTATCCCAACCTTTGGCGCGTGTATGTTTCCTAGAGTGGTATCCACACCGCTAACCTTTGATCCATTTCTCTTAATGCCAACAACTTCACAATTTTGAATGATGTCAACACCAAAGGAATCTGCAGCGCGGGCAAAACCCCATGCCACCGCATCATGCCGTGCCACACCCCCTCTAGGCTGAAATGATGCTCCAAGAATTGGATATCTTGCCGTTGATGAAATATTTATGGCTGGAATAATTGCATTAATCTCTTTAGGAGTTAGCACTTGACTATCTATACCATTTAGATAATTAGCATTAGAGCGACGATATATATCTCTCATATCTTGGAGGTTATGTCCAAGATTCATGACCCCTCTTTGACTAAACATCACGTTATAATTTATATCTTTACTTAAAGTTTCCCAAAGCTTTAGTGATTTCTCGTACAAATGAGACGATTCGTCCCAAAGATAATTCGATCTCACTATAGTTGTATTGCGGCCTGTATTGCCGCCACCGATCCAGCCTTTTTCTAGTACCGCGATATTCCGAATACCGTGCTGAGATGCAAGATAATAGGCAGTTGCAAGACCATGCCCACCGCCACCCACAATAATTACATCGTATTGCTTCTTTGGTGACGGGCTCCGCCATGCTCGGCGCCAATTCTCGTGGTGTGTAATTGCATTTCTTGCCACACTAAAAATAGAATACCTATTTCGCATATATTTTTTTTAATTTCTATTAGAGTAGATTTACTATATTTATGTATCACTCGAAGAGAGCAAAAAAGAAATAAATAACATGAAAGCGCATTAAGCGATAGAAATTCTGTGCTGCATTATTTAAGAATATACTGGATATTTTTCGCACATCTTTTTTACATCTTCACGAATGTTATCTACCACTGATTCATTTCCGAAATTATCCAGAATGGTAGATATCCAGCCTGCTATTTCAGTCATCTCTTTTTCTTTAAATCCTCGGGTTGTCCCAGCTGCTGTACCAATTCTTAACCCACTGGTTACAAAGGGAGATCTAGGATCATTCGGGACGGTATTTTTGTTTACAGTAATAAATGCTCGCCCGAGCGCTGCATCGGCATCTTTACCAGTTATATTCTTATCAATTAGGTCAACTAAGAATAGATGATTATCAGTGCCGCCAGAAACTATGGAATAGCCACGTTCTATAAACTTTTCGGCCATCGCTTGGGCATTCAAAATAACTTGTTTTTGGTAATCCTTAAACGCTGGCTCTAACGCTTCTTTAAATGCCACGGCCTTGCCAGCAATAACATGCATCAGTGGTCCGCCTTGAGTACCTGGAAAAACTAAGGAATTTATTTTTTTTGCTATGTTACCGTTTTCGCGCGCCATAATCATGCCACCACGAGCTCCCCTCAAAGTTTTATGAGTAGTAGTGGTAGTAACATCCGCTACCGAAATCGGGTTCGGATACAGTCCTGCCGCTACCAAACCAGCAACATGCGCCATATCTACCATTAGTAACGCGCCTATTTTATCAGCGATCCATCGAAATCGTTCCCAATCTATGACTCGACTATAGGCCGAAAACCCAGCTACTATCATCTTAGGGGAATGCTCCTTAACCATTCCCTCAATCTGCTCATAATCAATTTCACCAGTCGCTGTATTTAATCCATAATGTCGCGCATTATACAATTGGCCTGAGAAATTAACTGGGGCGCCGTGAGTTAAATGTCCTCCATGTGCCAAGCTCATACCTAGGACACTATCACCAGGTTTCAGCAATGCCATATACACAGCGGCGTTTGCTTGTGACCCTGAATGAGATTGCACATTTACAAATGGAGCGCCAAATAGTTCTTTAGCTCTATCAATTGCTAAAGTCTCCGCCACATCCACATACTCGCATCCACCGTAATAACGTTTACCAGGGTAACCCTCTGCATATTTATTGGTAAGAACTGAGCCTTGTGCTTCTAAAACTCTCGGACTAGTATAATTTTCGGAAGCTATTAATTCGATATGTTGCTCTTGTCTTCGTTGCTCATCACTAATTGCTTTTGCTAGTTCGGGATCAATGTCCGCAATTCTTTGTTTTTTATTGAACATCTCTTGCACCTAAATTATTTGTTGAAGTATTACTCTCAATTTTTTCAATCATTAAGTCTGTAATGTATCTATCATTTGTGACGAAATTTTCCATAAGATTTTTAAATTACGGAGCATAAAACTCCCTAAATAACGATTGTAACCATAGAAGCATGCAAGGATCTAGCTAAACAGCTAAGTTTCTCGGTCCATACTGTAAAGATATAGTTTATTGCCCTACGAATAAAAATTTTTTAGCCCGGTTAAGGCAATCTTCCCATGATAGTCCATTTGTTCTTTTGTATAACGCCAGCTTGCACCGATTGGACACGCTAATCTTGCCAAGCACTGATAATTGCATGGTGAATCATCAAGTACTCTATACGATCCACATTCATTTAATCCGAATGTATCTATGTCGCGTACCGCTCCCGCCGGACACTTTGGAAGACATGGTTTTTTTATGCATGTATCGCATGGTGACTGAGTCTCATTTTTGAAAGTACAATCAATATTTAAATTGATAACAAATGCTGCTCTACATGCAAACCAAGTTCCAAATTTTGGGCTAATATCAAGCCCTAGCAATGAAGAATGACTCCAGCCCGCTTGACGACTTAACTGTTGAAGAGGGACTGGTAACGTTCCAGGATATAACCAATCTATCTTTATGCTACTCCATTTGTTTTTTCTTAACTCTTCGACCGTGTTAATAGTGTATCTATCGATTGGATCAGGCTCTATCCAATGATTTTTTTTTATAATCTCCCATAATCTCCCTCCTGCTGACCCGATCAAAACTATGCGACATCCTTTAGGTAACCCTATATTTAACGATCTAAATTGAGCTCTTAAAGAATTGGGCCATTCTTCGGGATCCATAACCGAAAATAAGCTAAACCCCTTACCTTTTAGCCATTCGGCTAATAAAGAAACCCCGCGATGCGGGGTTTCCTCTAAATCAGAGACCACCTCCATACTTAATTATTATGAGTCACCACAAAGCCAATCTAATACTACGGAATTACAAGCGCTGTCGGTAGTGTCCGATAGGGTTGCACAGCCGCTTAACATCGTAGTAGCTAAAATAAGGCTAAAAATTACCTTCTTCATATTCCTACTCTCCTTGTCTATTTGCCACATCACATAATTAAGCACGCTGAGTGCTACAACGAATAAGAAGCGTGCTAGCATGTTGTCTCATTATAATGATTAACAAAATTTCCTACTATATTTTTTCTATGTTTATGATGGTACCGACCTGATAAAAGGGTATTTCTGGCCCATTGTCAAGGTTTTTAACATCAAAAGTGGTAATCAGACGCATTTTTCAAGCATCAATAATAAGGCCCCTTAGATGTTACATATTGATATTTAAATCCAGATAATCAACCCACTTCACAGTAGCGCGCCAAAACGTTACTCTAATGACATTCGAATACCAAACTCCGAATATTATGATGCATACAAAAATGAACTCTGGCGTGCGCGAATCAATGAATGTAGACGTTGTCATAGTAGGTGCAGGGCCCGCTGGCCTTGCAACTGCATGCAAAATTTTACAACTCTGTCAGGAGTGTCATCACTCCCTTTCTGTTGTAGTTTTAGAAAAAGGCTCCGAAGTGGGGGCGCATATATTAAGCGGTGCTGTCATTGAGACAACCGCTCTAGATGAACTGTTTCCGGATTGGCGTCAGACCGATATTCCAATAACCACACCCGTAAATGAAGATGAAATTTATTTT
>CAYFJI010000119.1:0-5524 GCA_964343365.1 uncultured Acidiferrobacteraceae bacterium | reverse complement strand
TTCAGTTCAAGAAAAAATTAGTAAAGAAATTGAATTGTTTTGTTCAAATTTTCCCTTACCTCATTAATTTTGGTAACGATGCACAACCTAATTAAGGTGGTACTTAGAATCCGTAATTAGATGGTGCGTCTAAGGGCAGTAATACTAGCCTTAATTTTGCTCTTACCAGCAGGTGTCCAGGGCGAGTGGACTATGTTTGGTGGAGATGCTAATCATACAGGTGTGGCTGAATTTACAGAACGTACTATTCAGAAAAGAGAACCTGCTGTTTCTTGGGATAGAGGTAGTTCATCTGAAGAAGTTTATTCTTGGGGTACATCTATAGGTAATTTTACACCAAATATTGATGGTGATTTTTATGATAGGAATGTTTTGCATATAGTGTATGTCACAGCAGAGCAGGAAGATGATTCGTTGAGAGGATATTTAATTATTCGTGATGGAGGCAGTCCTGGTAAATTGATGTGGAAAAGAGATTTAGGTGATATAGAAGATCAAAATGGACAAAGTCTAGAAACAGAATTTGAGAATTTTGAAGCTGCGTATGGAACACCAGCCATTGCAGATTTTGATGGAGATGGTTTTATGGATATAGCAGTTGCAACACCACATGGTGACATAAATTTCTTTGAACCAGAGATAGAGTATACATCTTCAAGTGAAAGTTATGATGAAGGTAATGATGGAGACAGTTGGACATATGAGGCAGATATTACTATAGTACGTAGTAACCCTACTATAACTTCTTTCAATGGTGGAAATGATTTAGTAATTTCAGGTATTAATTATGATGATGAAAATGAAATAGCAGTTATTGCAATAGATGGATCCACGGGCGATGAATTATGGAAGTTTCAAGCCCCAGGTAATGAAATTTCATCACCAGCTGTTCTTGAAGATGGAAGTAGTAGGCAAGTTTTCGTCTCTGTTTATGATAGTACACAACTAGAAGTTTATGCAGTACAAGGAGGTTTAGGCTTAACAGAATGGAATCCTAAAACAATTGGTACAATTTTGAATCCAGATGATGCAGGTCAGCACCCATTGCTACCTAGCATAGTAATTTCGGATATAACTGTAGATGAAGGCAAAGAAATTTTAGTACCGCAACCGCCTGCAACAGATGATGGAGATGCACAGCTTTGGTTGTTTACAAATGAAGGGGAGTATGCAAATGGCTGGGGCACTTCATATTTGTTGAATGGTGGAGGTGAAATTGATGCGACTCCAGCAGTAGGTGATATCGATGCAGATGGAGATAATGAAATTGTTGCAGTTACTTGGGAAGATCCTAGTGATTTAGGAGACAATGAAATAACACATGTTTGGGCAGTAGGTTATGATTCTACTCTTGAATGGGAGACTGAATATAATACGGATTCTTCAGGAGGTTTTGATAATGATGAACATGCAATATCTTCTCCTATTTTAGCAGTAATATACAATGAGGATGGGGAAAATAACTTGGATGTTTTCAGTTGTACAACTCCAGAGTGTTATGCTTTCGATGGTAATGATGGTTCAGATGGAGGTGGCGCAGGCGATAATCTGTGGTCTATTCTTTTACAAGATAGAGATAATGACAATAGAATATTCAATTCACCTGCAGCATCAGATGTTGATGGTGATGGCTTGATTGATTTTGTGATTGATGGTTCTATTTATTCAGCAGATTTAGCAGATTTGACATTAAAAAGATCAGATATAACAATTACAGATTCTGATGGCAATATAGTTACAGAGGTTGAAGAGAATCAAGAAATAACATTTTATCCAATAACAATTCGTAATGATGGTAATCATGATGCGCTTAATATTGACATAGAAGTTAGACTTGATTCAAAAACGGGTGATTTATTACATGAACAAACGATAGACATTCAATCAAATTCTGTAAAAAATCTTGATGAATTTGCATGGATTGCTGAAGGTCAAGGTTATCATGATATTTGGGTGATGTGTTTAGTTGATGTGAATGAGAATGAGGAGGTACGATATGACAATAACAATATGTCTAAATCTATTCTTGTAAGGCCTCAATATGGGTTGGATGTTTCAATTGAGGATTCTACGGGTATTGTAAATTTAAATCAAAGCGCTAGTTTCAATGTTAGTATAACAAATATGGGTCTTAGAACCGATAATTATACAATATCAGTTACAGGTGGTAGTCCAGAATGGGATATTACTTTCCAATCAGAGATTTCTAATGTTACAACAAATAAGACAAAAGTGGTTATAGTTAATTTCATTCCAAAGTTAGGCGTTACAGCCTCAGTTCATCAATTTAACATAACTGCAACTTCCGTAGGTGATTCTAGTCGCTTTGACTCAGTTTTTGTTAATATAGATGTTGAGCAGTATTTTAGTCTTAAATTAGACATGCCATTATCTGAGCAGCGTGTTTTCCCTGGAACGACATTGTCTTATCCTGTAAGAATAACAAATGAGGGTAATGGGGATGATACCTTTGACCTTTATTCTAGTAGTGATTGGGATGCAGAGATTCGAATAGATAATTCACCTACAGGTTCAGTTTCATTGGCTGCATTTAGAACAATTGAGGCTGAATTAAAAATTACAGCGCCTTCGGAAGGCACGGTAGGTGATTTCAAAGAAATATCTTTCACAGCAGTTTCACAAGGAGACAATACAGTATCGGATTCTGTCTCTAGCAATACTACGATTGGAATTATGATGGCAGAGGATGCTGTTGCCGATATTCTTCCAGGTGGGCAAGCTAGTTTTGCTATTGAATTTCAAAATGTCAAAGATAGCATAGATAATTTTTCTCTTTCCATATTGTCTGGTGCTCCAGATTCTGATTGGAACTATACTATTTTACCACAGGATGTTTCTTTAGAGCCTGATGAAAAAGGATTTTCTTGGATAAATTTTACTGCACCCAATACTGCAGAACCAGGAATAAAATATACGATGATTGTTCAGTTAAACACTGAAGAAGTATTGGATAATATCAGTATTGTATTGGAAGTAAAACCTATTCAAGGAGCACGTATTTGGCCGATGGGTGAGGTTCAAGCGTCCGCAGATCCTGGCGAAACAGTCTATTTCAATGCGAGGGTAGTTAATTATGAATTACAGGATCTAGAAATTGATTTGGTTCTTTTTGAGCTACCTGCTTATTGGGACGTAGAATTTGATAACAAATCCTCATGGTCCAAAACAGTACCAGCTAATACAACAACGATAGTTAGTATAGGCGTAACACCTCCTGATCAAGCAGAAGCTGTTGAAACGTTCTGGATGCGAATAATATTGAAAGCAACAGGTTTTGAAGATACATATTTCAATGCAAATATTACAGTTGGCCAAGAATATGGAGTATCTATTGAATCTATTGGAAATACTGAATTATTAGGTAATGTGAGTGAACTCATTACAGTTTCAGTTACTAATACAGGGAATGGACCTGATATTTTTGATTTATATTATACAGGTGAATGGATTGATAATGGAAGCAGTCAAGTTTCTTTTGATGCTTTTGAAACTAAAGAAATTACCTTTCCTATTGATTCAGGTTTAACCGCGCCAGGAAGTCAAAGTGAAGTCTTGTTAACAGTTAATTCTACAAAAAGTGAAATGACAGACAATCCGATTTCAATATCATCAACGTTAGAATTTACAGTCACTGGAATGAAAGCTATTGATTCCCAATCAATACAGCTTGACCAAGGTGAAAGTGAGACTTATGAAATTGCTATTGTTTCTTTAGTTAATTTAGATTCTTCTACTTCAAGAGTTATTACTGATGTTTCAGGAGAGGTCAATTCTTGGATTTCTTTTGATAACACTGATGTATTTGAGGGTGAAGAAACGTTGATTGTTCTAAAGGGCGAACCTGATATTTTTACATTTACTATTAATGTTCCAGAAAAGGCAGACGCAGGTAATTATGAATTTATATTAAAAGTTACAGATTATAATGAACCAAGTCACATTTCTACACTAACCTATAATTTGAATATAAGGCAAATTTTTGATATTAAAGTCGATACTATTTTAAGTCCACCTAATACAGATCCAGGGGGAACTGCAGCCTGGGATTTTAGAATAACTAATGATGGTAATGGCGAGGACATAATCAATTTTGAAGTAATAGGCTTACCAGATAATTGGAATTATACCTTTGATTCAGACAGTATTGAGATTGTTCATGCGCCTGATGGTTGGAATGTAGGCACAATTTCACTTAATATAGAAGTACCAGAAGATGCTTCACCGGCAACTTATGATTTTAATTTATTGGCCCAATCTTTAGGAGATAGTGTAAATGTTACGCTAAATTTAACCTTAAATACTTTTTATCAAATTTCAGTTATTGAAACATCAGCAATAGATTTAACAGGTCAACCAGGAGAAACAGTTTATTTTCAATTTGATGTTCAAAACAAAGGTAATACTGTAGATACAATTACGATAGAAGGAGGAGGTTCTATGGTTGATCAAGCTACGCCCGTTGGTTTTGGATGGATAACTAAAACTTTACAACCAGAGGAAGAACAGAGTAATTATTTCAAAGCCACTATTCCAAATGGTGAAGGACCTTGGACAGCTTTGATAAGTATAACCTCTTCTGATTCGTCAACAGCTGCTGAAACACTTACATTCACATTAAATGGTCAAATCCTTCCTGACGTAATTGTAAGAGATTTACTATTCGCACCTTCAAGTCCGAGTGAAGGTGATAAGATAACTGCTAGGTTCACAATAGTGGCTAAAGATGCACCAATTGAATCAGTATATTATTCAGTATATTTAGATGGGTCCGTAGTCGGTGGGGGTTTTGCATATAGTATTGAGGATGGCGGTAGTGAATTAGTATCTGTTACTTTTACAGTGTCATCAGGTTGTCAAGATGTAAAAGTAGTCGTTGATCCTGATGCTAATCTTGCTGAAAGTAATACTGGTAATAACGAAGTTACAAATTCTATTTGTGCCGAGGAACCTGCTGGCGGTAATTTACCAATATATATTGCAATTTTAGCCATCTTTCTGGTAGGTTTGGCAGTTTCAATAAGAAAAGGCTTCAATCCAATTTCCAGTCTATCCGGGTTGGCGACTTTGGGTTCTGGCGAAGGAGCTGAGCGCAAATTAGGTGGAAGTTCATTAACAAAAGCTTCACCAGTGGTCACAGAAACGCCAGTTAATTTTCCTCTTATTCTTAATTGTACTCAATGTGGTTCACGAGTAAGGGTAGCAAATCCAGGGTCATTCAGATGCCCCTCTTGTAAAACAGTTTCTTCAGTTGATAGTAATGGTAAGATTGAAGGAGGTCTACCTGAAACTAAGAAAGAAGAAATATCCAAGCCATCCAGCCCTCCATCTTCCAGAGCTCCTAGTACAACTAGTCGTCTTCGAATGGAGAAGTTTTTGTCAGATGAAAATGAAGTAAAATCTGAGGGAAAATCAGAACCAGAACCTCAATTATCGGTATCTGAAAAGCTAAAAAAGTTGAAATCTGAAGAAGAACCAGAAGAAGAACCAGAAGAAGAACCAGAAG
>CAYFJI010000118.1:0-5526 GCA_964343365.1 uncultured Acidiferrobacteraceae bacterium | reverse complement strand
GTGGTATGGGTGGTATGGGTGGTATGGGTGGTATGGGTGGTATGGGTGGTATGGGAATGCCTGGAATGATGTAATTCATCAGAATTACGCAATTCAAAACACTTCAAAAACAATTTCCATATTGTTGTATCTAAATAATTGCTCAAAGAGAATTCTCACTTTTCAACACGAAGTGCTAAGAATATGCCTTTTTTGTTATCTCCTAAAAAGAGAATTGAAGCAATAAAATCTCTTGCAAGTCAAAAAATACACTATTGAATCACCTATAAAAAGATCAAAAGTGATTAAGTGAGATTAAGAAGCCTTAGGTAATTTCTCAATACCATCTGGCAACCAACGTCTTAACCTATTTAATGAAGGCCTAGGTGGTGGTGGTGGAATAATCAATTCCTTCTCAGAAGAAATCTGAGAATTCTCGTCATTAATATTGACAACATTTGGGAAATGAGTGGTCTTATTTTTACCTTCTAATCTTCTTAAAATATTTGAGCAATCACTATCCTCAATAATAGAATCTAAAGTATCTTCTTTAATGTGTAGTGAGTCTTGAGAAAAGCTTAGATCAGCCACAGGGAAACTTTCTACCAATAAGTCCTTCGGAAGAGTGCTAACTCCATACCGATGAGCCCACTGGAATTCCAAAAGAGAAAGCCTTTCATAATCTTTTATTTCTAATGCTTCCAAGATTTGATGTTGAAGCTCTGCTTTTCTAAAGGAGAAAAGAGAATCAGAGGAAGTTGTGTTCACGATTTCAAGCAAGTTTGCGGTTTAACAACGGACTAATCAACAAGAAGAGTCCAATAGTGAGAACCATCAAAATGCCAAGGCACTCATAACCCGTCACATCCCCATAAGGTGCATGAAGGATAACCAAGCCAAGATCAAGTGGGCCACCATAAGCGGCACGAATAGGTTCTATTGCAAAGGTAAGGGGATTCAGGGCTGCAAGCCAGCCCAACCATGCAGGCATGAAAGAAATTGGTGCTAATGCCGTACTTGCAAATAGAAGTGGGAGGTTGGCAACAAATATCACTGCAATAAGTTCAATATGTCCAGGCAAAGCGAATGCCAACCCAAGACTCAATGCAGTAACAGCAAAAACTAATAGCAGGAGAGTAATTAACACAAGCAAGAGACCTGCCGGACCAGGCCAGCCATACCCCAAAAGAGAAGCAGTCCCCATAATTGCAAGGCTCTGCAAAAGGCTTAAAGAGGTGATGTAAATAATCGAAGCAAATACAATTGAATTTCGACTGGTTAAAGGTGCAACAAGTAAACGATTTAAAAATCCAAATTCACGGTCAAACATCACAGGCAAACCTGCATTGAGGGCACCACTAAAAGCAGTAAACACAATTACGCCTGCGCCCAGAAAACGTCCATAGCTCATACCTCCTGGAAGAAGACCTTCTGGTGCATTAGCAAATAAAGCTCCAAACAAAACCAACCAAATCAATGGTTGCAAGATTCCCGCAATCAGCGTTGAAGGGCGTCTGATTAATTGAATAAAAAGCCGACGCGTTAAAGCCATCGTTTCCTGCTTTAAATGAGCAAACACTGAACCTTTTGAAGAGATAGAAGGGACAAATTCGGTAGTACTAGTCATGGGTATAACTAAAAATAAAAAAGGGGAGCATAGTCATGATGAAATCACCTCATAGCCTGTTTGCTTTCACGTTTCACATCTCTCTTTCCAGCGACAGCGAGCTCAGCATCCATAAGGGTTCTACCAGTTGCCTGCAAATAAACATCATCCAAGCTGGGCTGACTATGCGAAAGGGCAAATATCTGAAATTGTGATTTTTGGAGTTCTTCTCGCAAAAGCGGTAAAACATTTTCATTATCCACAACAAGATTTAAAGAAAAGCCCTGAACACGGTTAACGACAACTTGACGAACTCCATCAACCTTTACCAACAACTTCCTGACGGTCTCAGCCTCATCTTCGCTACTAAATTCACGAACTCTTAGGGTGACACGATCACCACCAAGCTGCCTCTTGAGCTTTTCTGGAGTGCCTTCGGCTATTACGCATCCATCATCAATAATGGCCATTTGATCGGCAAGAGCTTCCACTTCTTCCAAATAGTGACTACTCAAAAGGACCGTGGTTCCTTCAGATTTAATTTCTCTTAGCAACTGCCAAATAGCTGAGCGACTTTCAATATCTAAGCCAACTGTTGGTTCGTCTAATACCAATAATTCAGGTTGATGCAATAACCCTGCGGCAAGGTCGAGTTTTCTTCTCATGCCACCGGAATAGCCTCCACAACGACGATCGATCCAACTTGTCATCTCAAGCCTTTTAATCAATTCTTGAATTCGTAGATTCCTTTTAGTTGGTGGCAAGTGGTACAAATCACCTTGCAACTCAAGCAATTCTCGACCAGTAAGGATTTTGTCAATTGCAACCTCTTGCGCAACATAACCAAGTGATTGTCTGACCAAGGAAGGTTCTTTTTGAACATTGACCCCCGCGACAGTTGCATTGCCAGAGTCAGGAGTCAAAAGAGTGCAGAGAATTCTGAGGGTAGTTGTCTTACCAGAGCCATTAGGTCCAAGGAAGCCATAAAGACACCCTTTAGGAACCTTTAAGCTCAAACCCTTAAGGGCATGAACGTCCCCATAGGATTTAGTCAACTCATGAAGTTCAATCATGCATTAAAAAAAAGAGGTTTCCTACGCAAAGATTGGCGAAAACAAATGGGAACCATTGTGTAATTAGAAGTTAACTATCTTAAGTGCATTCTCAAAAGAGTGAGAACGCGTTGCTCATTTGACTAAGCAAGGCGATTCCCTGAATATCAAACTGAACTGCCATTGGCTGACGACTAATAACAAGCAAGAGACATATTCCAAACATATAAAGAATTGACCAACGAAATAATCCTTTAGCAATATCTAAGTCTTCTGGTGAGGCACCCAATCTATTTATCATTTGAAGCAAGCGTGCATTAAATGGAATCAAGAGAATTCCATACAACAGGCCACCCTCAGGAAGAGCAAAAACACCAAAACAACTCATTAAAGCAGTGACCCATCCATATCTCGCTATCGCCTTTACAGTAAATTCAGGCCCCTTCACAACTGGAAGCATAGGGATGCCTACAGACTTGTAGTCATCCTTTAACATAAGGGCCAATGCCCAGAAATGAGCTGGGGTCCATACCATAACAAGTGCAAATAACCACCAACCACCAAGGCCAACATGGCCCGTTGCCGCGGCCGCCCCAACCAAAGGGGGGATAGCACCTGCCACTCCTCCGAAAACAATATTCTTCGACGTCCTAGGCTTTAAGAATGCTGTGTAAAGCAGTACATAACTACATAATCCCAGCAAAGAAAGGCCTGCCGCTAAACAGTTAACACCACTAACCAAAAGTGTTGCGGCGGCCAACGTACATGAAATGGCTCCTGCAAAAACGGCCATGGGGGACAATTGCCCTGAAGGCAAGGCACGTCCACTTGTCCTTTGCATACGTCCATCTAGCTCCTGTTCCCAAAGACAATTAAGAGCACCAGCCGCAGCAGCTGCCAATGCACCTCCACCAAGAGTGCAGGCAAGCCTTGGAGAGGATAATGGCCATCCTTCACTCAAAGCCATCCCACCAAGAGTGGTAGCAAGTAGGAGCGGTATTAAGCGTGGTTTAGCTACCTCAAGCCATGGTGGAAGTTTTATACGTTTTCGAGAAGGAACCAAATGATCCCGACTAAGACCATTGGAAATCGACTCAGATGTTGAACTAACCATGACAAGGCTCCAAGAATGGTTCGTCGGCAATGTGATTCAGGTCTTCTCTTTTTTCTTCTGGCCTTCGACAGCTAAGGGCTGCCAAAGTTGCAACCAGCAGAGCCGCTATAAGTTGATGGCCAATCGTTAGGAACGGCTGCTGAAGAGAAAACTTCAAAGTAAAGATACCAAGACAGATTTGTGTAAGAACCAACACCGAAACTGCCAACAAAAAGGGCCACTGGCTCCTAGACCACCCACCACTGACAAGAGAAACAAAAACAAAAAAGAGAGTAAATAGCGCAACTGCCATTGCAGAACTTCGGTGTAAATCAAGCCAATAACATCCCTGCCCCTGGGTTAAACATCTTTGAGCAGCCCATGTTGAAGCCATCCGAGCACCTAAAAGACATTGTCCAATAACTGCAACAAGAGACCCAGTACTCATCAATCGCCACCACAATGGAGCGCTAAACCCATTAGGCATAAGCAATCGCTGCGTCAATCCACTCATAACGGCCAAGAGTGCTAAGGCCAACGCCAGATGAGCGGTGACCACAGCAGATGGCAAAAGGTTTAGAACAGTCAATGCTCCCAAAGCGCCTTGAAAGCCAACAAGAATTACCAAAAGCAGATATACCCATGGCAACCAACGAGGCAACTTCACTCTCCATAGCAAACCTGCTCCGAGTTGAAATAACAAAGCCAGACCAACAACAAAAGCATCTAGACGATGAAACCACTCTAGGAAGACCTGGATATTCATCTGACGGCCTGGCAACAAAGAGCCGAAACACAATGGCCAGTCTGGACAAGCCAAGCCAGCTTCCATAACACGGGTAGCTCCCCCTATAACAACCAAAATGACAAGAGCCACAACAAGATGTGCTGCAAGTTGAGCTAAGCGCCAGTGGATAGGCGATGAAGAAGAAGAATTCAAATAATTAGTACCCTTCCATGAAAACTGGTGTTGTTAATGCAAGGTAGCGTTGAAACCAATCACGTCACCTTCTTTTGACGCCTAAATCATCAGAAGAAGCTCTTAGATCTCTCATCCCTGACATAAGTCATCAAGAAGTTGCTTCCGAAGCCATTCAGAAGCCTTGCAATAAATACAGCTGCCTAATTAACTTCACTTCTACTTAATAATCTTTAGATGCAGATAGAGGCTGTTCTTAATAACCTAAAAAAAAAGGAGCTTTATTGTGCCGAAATCCTCGGCCATTTTTATAACGGCATTGATAATTGCCTTACTAATTGGAGGCACATGGATCGGCCAGAACGTAAATCTTTTACCAGTCGATGCAAGCTCTAATGCAGCTGTTTATGACGAACTATTCAGAGTTTTATTCAGCATAGGAACAATACTCTTCCTAGGAATGGTTGGATTAGTTGGATATAGCCTGATTCGCTTTAGAAGAAAGCCTGGTGACGTAGGGGATGGAATTGCAATAGAAGATAATTTACCTCTTGAAATTTTTTGGACCGCCGTACCAACTATTGTCATTTTATTTGTCGGTCTATATAGCTATGACATATACGACCGAATGGGAGGAATGCAATCTCTTCAACATAGTAATCATGACCATGAAGCAATGATTGAAGAGCAAAGAATATGGGGAGGTATTGGATCTGGATCTATTGAAGTTAATCCTGCTAGCTCAACAACTGCACTGCCAATTGAAGTAACTGCGTTGCAATTTGCATTTCTGTTTCATTACCCCAAGGGAGACATTCTCTCAGGAGAGCTTCACGTTCCAGTTGATCAGCCTGTAAGCATGAAATTAGAATCAAAG
>CAYFJI010000117.1:0-5557 GCA_964343365.1 uncultured Acidiferrobacteraceae bacterium | reverse complement strand
TAAAAACTTTTAAATTAAATTTTAATGCTCATACCTTAGAAAATGACCAACGAACAAGCCTCCAAGAGACCCGCCAATGATGCATGCTCGAAATGACATAGTCAGTCCAATGGAAAATTCAATTCGATCTGAACGCCATTTGGGTCTTCAAGAAAGATCTGTTGAAGTGGTGCTTTGGGGACGCGCTCCCTTCGTGCTGGAATCCCAGCTTTTTGAAAACGATCCAAGAATTCATCTATATTGTCTGCATTAAACGCCACATGCGCAATGCGGCCAGTACCTTTTTCATGGCCCTTAACGCCTTCTAATACATAATCTGATACTTTAGTACCAGATGTATCCTGATCGCCGGGATTTCGTATGCTTTTCAGTAAAGCCAAGTGAATGCACGCAGAATCTCCTAAATACAACCAATACCCTGGAAACGGAAAGTCTGGTCGCCACCCAACGTGCAGACCTATCATATTGACATAGAAGTCATGCGAAGCCTCCAGATCTTCGGTGAAGATCAATACATGTTCAAATGTCTTTAGGCTCATTTTTCTCCTCCTTTATTTACAAAACTTACCTTGATTTTAGTCTTATCAGATTGATTGTACTTTTTGTTATTCAGCTACCTGACCTTTTCCTTTTAACAAATCATACACTCGATTAGGCGATAACGGCAGGCAATCTACAAGGATTGAACTGTCGAGCGCATCGCTAATAGCATTCGCTACAGCGCCACCAACCCCTGTGATGCCGCCTTCTCCAGCACCTTTAATTCCTAAGGGGTTCGTTTCGCTAGGAGCATCTTCTCGGACAATTACTTCTACATCAGGCACTTCAGTTGCGGTAGGCATAAGATAGTCCATGAAACTTGTTGCCAAAGGCTGAACCTCTTCATCGTAAATAAACTCCTCTAACAGAGCTCCTCCAATTCCTTGTGCGACGCCCCCTACTATCTGTCCTTTAACTAACAAGGGATTGATGGAACGACCGACATCGTAGGCAACCACAATCCGTTCCAAACTCACCATTCCAGTCTCTTTATCAATTTTGGCCACAACAAGATGGACGCCATAAGGATAGGTCATATGACTGGTATTGAATTCACTTTGCACAGAAAGAATTTTGGTTCCGTTTCTAACATTGATGATCTCGATCGGCGCTTGGTCGACAATATCTGCCAAGGTCATATCTTTATTATCAAAATCACTACAATGGACTACGCCATTTTGAATTATTACGCTACCCGAATCTATTGTTTGCATTTCACAATAGAGATTCAATATCCTATTCTTTAATTGCTTTGCAGCAATATGAACAGCCGAGCCTGTCATCACAGATACCCTAGAGGCAAATGCTCCCATTCCCCTAGTTATGCGATTTGTCTGGCCATGAACCACCGTAATTTTATCGAAATCAATACCAAGCGAATCTGCACAAATTTGCGCTAGTATAGTCTCCACACCTTGTCCAACAGATGCAGTTCCAGTTATTACTTCTAGGGCACCCGTTTCATCAAGCTCGAGCAGTACATCATCAAAGGGGCCCAAACCACTTTTTTCGACAAAATAAGCGATCCCTAGACCAACCTGCTCATCATTTCGTCTTCGCGCATGTATCTCCTGTCGAAGGACTGGGTAATCGACATGTTCTAGTAACTTGTTCAACAAGCTTTCGTATAAGCCAGAATCATAAACAACATTAGTACCAATCGCATCTAATTGACGATCAAATGGCATTGCTTGAGGAGGGATGAAATTAATTCGTCGAACATCAACTGGATCCAAATTAAGTTGTCTTGCTATTTCGTCAATTAATCGCTCTCTGACAAACGTGCCCTCGAAACGACCAGGTGCGCGGTAAGTGCCGGCAGGCGTCTTATTGGTTAGTCGTATATGGCCGACACTACGATAAGAGGGAATTACATAGGGTCCGGGCAACATTGAAGCTGTTAACTCGGGGACTGTAGCGGCATGCGTCCGCACATATGCGCCTTGATCGGCCCAAAATTCATTATCGATTCCAGTTATAAAACCTTTTGGATCAACAGCTGCTCTAATTTTATGAACTTGGCCTCTGGATTGATTAGCTGCAATCAAATGCTCCCTACGATCCTCAATCCACTTGATTGGTCGGTGCAGTCGCATGGCCGCCAGGCATACTAGTACATCTTCCGGGTAAATCTCTCCCCTAATTCCGAATCCGCCACCAACGTGCCCCTCATACAAATGAATGCGGTCTGGAGGAATTGACAACAGCTTAGCAAGTGAATCGCGATTAATATGCGGAATTTTTGATGCTCCATACACATCCAGCGCATCCTTTTCTTCTATGTAATTTGCAATAAGTCCTCTTGTTTCTAACGGGCTCCCAGACTGGCGACCAACCGATAATTCCATTTCAATTACATGATGGGCATCTCGGAAGGCAGCTTCAACCTGCCCATATGATTTTTCAATTAAAGCTGCCTCAGTACCCAGTATGTCATCAAATTTCCCTTCAGGGTGAGTCGCGTCAACCGTCGGAGTTAGTTCTTCTATTTCAGGAAAGACCATTTCAGCAGCATCTTCCGCAAGATACGGATCTTCCGCGAAAACTGCTGCTACCGGTTCTCCGACGTAACGTACAAAATCCCTTGCCAATATAAATTGTCTGTAATCTAATAAACTTTCGATACGAACCTGCCTAAAATCAATCGGCCCGATACCAGCTACGTCGTCTCCTGTCCATACCGCTTTTACACCAGGCATTTCTTCTGCCAAATCAGTTTCAATCAACACTAATCGGCCAAAAGCCAAAGGCGATCGGACAATTCGCATGAATAATTGATTGCTTAGCGAAATATCTCCAGCAAAGTTACCTTCACCTCGCAGTAAAGAGCGATCCTCTACCCGGAGGATGCTTCTCCCAACATAATTCATTCTCTGGCTTTTTCCTGCAACGACTTTACCGCGTCAACGATATTTTGGTATCCAGTACAACGACACAGGTTTGAAGCGAGAATATTTCGAAGTTCTTCTTCTGAAGTGTCTGGTTTGTTTTCCAGAATACTGGTTGCTAGCATTAAGAAACCAGGGGTGCAAAAACCACATTGCAACGCATGATGCTCCCAAAATGCAGTTTGTAGATCGTTCAACTTTTCCCCATTCGCTAAACCTTCTACAGTCCTAATTTTCGTACCTTCGGCTTGAACCGCAAGCATGAGGCAAGAGCGCACTGGTTGATTGTCGACCAAGACCGTACAAGCACCGCATACACCATGCTCACAACCTAGATGAGTTCCTGTCAAATTACAATTTTCTCGGAGAGCGTCGGCCAAGGTACGTCGAGGCTCGACATTTATTACGTACTCACTGTCATTCACAACTAACTTAATATTAACCTTCATCATGATCCAGATTTCTCCCCAGCTTTTCTCAATAGATCTCGAATTCTTTTCGGTGTCATCGGCGCCTCCATCGGATTTACATTGAATGATCGAAGAGCATCTGAAACTGCGTTAATCACTGCAGCCGGCGCTCCCATAGCGCCACCTTCCCCTAAGCCTTTAGCTCCTGTAATAGATGACTCTGTAATCGTCTCTAGGTGGATTATTTCAATGTGTGGTATCTCTGTTATCGTAGGTGGCAAAAAATCTAACAGAGATGTTGTCATTAAATTTCCATCCTCAGCGTAACAAATCTCTTCATACAGCGCACCTCCAATACCTTGGGCAACACCGCCTCGCACCTGACCATCTACAATCTTAGGATTAATTAGTCTTCCGGCATCCTCGACAACCACATATCGCTCTATTTTTACGTGTCCAGTCTCTATGTCCACTTCCACAATAGCCGAGTGACATGCATTTGAGAATGTACCGGGTGGATCATATGTTGCTCGAGCCGTGAGCACATCCCCGTCTTCGGTTATAAACATATGTTTCTGGTGATAGCAAAGACGTGCGATCTCTTTCAAGTCCACACTGCTACCTTCTTTAGCCACCTTAACCATCCCATTTTCGATAACCAAATCTGATTCTGGAATTTTTAGTATTTCGGAAGCGGCATACTTGATGCGCTTTTTAAGCTTTCTGGCCGCTAAAACTGACGCTCCACCCGATATGACCACTGAACGACTCGCAAAAGTGCCCCACCCATAAGGAGTTAAATCTGTATCTCCATGAATAACCTGAATTTCACTAGGATTCATTCCTAATTCATCAGCTACTAACTGAGATAAAGTAGTTTCCAATCCCTGGCCGTGAGGTGATGCTCCAATCCTGAGATCAATGCCCCCTGAAGGATCCATTGAAATTTCGACAGTTTCATAACCTGGCGTGATTTCCATAGATCGCGCAGCAAATGCTGGTGTACCATACCCAGTCCGCTCATTAAAAACAGCAAAGCCTATACCCAAGTATTTACCCAATACTTTTTCTTCCTGCTGCCTTTCTCGGAATCCCTCCAAATCAATTTCCGTCATCATTCGTTCTAATGACTCCTTGTACGAACCTTTGTCATATTCAAGCCCAGTTGCAGATCGATAAGGAAATTCCTTAATCAAATTCCTTAAACGAATTTCCGTTGGTTCGATCCCGAAACGCTGGGCAGCTGTATCCATTAAACGCTCCATTGTGAATATAATAGCGGGACGAGACACCCCCCTGTATGGAGACATTGGGCAAGTATTAGTCGAGATCGCCCGCGCTCTAACCGAGATTTCTCTAAAGTCATATGGTCCCGGTATCTCAACCATAGCCATTAAAGGTTCAACACCATAAGTCACAGGGTAAACTGAATAAGAACCAACGTTGCATCTGATGTCCGCATCGATTGCAAGTAATTCTGCGTTGCGATTGAATGCCGCTCTAATTATGTGTTGTTGATCTCTTGAATGTGCCGACGACATAAGATTCTCGCGGCGATCTTCAATCCATCTGACACTTCCCTTTAAGTGTCTCGAAATCCAAACCAACATCACATACTCCGGAATAAGTGATAATTTCTGTCCGAATCCACCCCCAACATCTGGAGCAATCACTCGAATCAAATTTTCAGGTATTTCAAGTGAATCAGCAAGGCCGGTTCGAAGCACGTGCGGCATTTGAACCGACGCAGTTAGAGTGGTTCGCCCGAGGCGGCGATCAAACTCAGCATAACCACCTCTAGTCTCTAGAGGCATCGCAGCCTGCCGATTAGACCGAACATCAATTTCAATTATCTCGGCAGCACTTTCGAATGCACTCTGAAAATTTTTGGTCTGCATACTTCCATCTACTAGCACATTTGTGTTTGCTTCGAGATGAACAGGCGCAACACCTTCGTCCAATGCCTGACTTATGGTCAATACCGGATCTTCAGGTTCTATATCAAAGAAAACTTGTTCAGCTAAATCCTCTGCCTCTTCTAAAGAATCTGCCACAACGGCTGCCATTGGTTCACCCAAATAAGTCACTCGGTCGGCCGCTAAAATGGGTTGATCAACACTTATGTAATCTGATCTATTTAAAACTGGGCAAATTGGATTAACATCTTTGATATCCAAAGCTGTAAAAATTAAACCCTCCGGAGGGAGCTCAACATTTACT
>CAYFJI010000116.1:0-5565 GCA_964343365.1 uncultured Acidiferrobacteraceae bacterium | reverse complement strand
TCGCCAGAACCATCGAAGTATTTTTTCCCAAGCCGATTTTCAATTGCAATGATTATTGCTCCATTTTCAGTTAAGCTTGGAATACATTTTCTTAATGAATGCAAGACTGCTTGTTCTGCGGTTTTTTCGTTTCCTGAAAATCGTCCTGCATATTCTAGAACTCCGACAAATGATATTAAATCATAGTGATTATCAGGGAACGAAATATCATGAAAGTTACAGGCAGCAATAGATACATTTTCTAGATGCCGGCATCGTTCCTTTGCAACCATTGCACGATTTTGGCTTCCCTCAATAGCATCGACTGATAAGCCAAGTTCCCCGAGATATCTGGTTAGTGCTCCGCAACCACACCCAAGTTCGAGCATAGTAGTTTTTCCATCAAACTCTAAGTATCGTAATAAATTACTTCTTTGGGGAGATAAGTGATATTCAGTTACCCATCCCTGAATTTTTTTCTCTAATTCAACAGATGTACTTGAATGATCTATGGCGTTGAATATTATGTCACTTAAAAACTTTTCTTCAGCTTCTCCATCAGAATAGTCGAAATCCGAAATATTATCAGATTGCACCCAGAAACCAGCTGGCGTTGGTGCCAGACAATTTATTTGGATTAGACGACTATCGGAGCTCACTTAGTCCAGCTTATGTGTTTTCGGACATCTAGCTGCATAAATAAAAGTTAAATTTAGTCCAGTAATTATAGTTTAACTAATTATTCGCCACGAATGAGTATGCTATTTTTCAGTTTAGGTACACTATATCACTTGGTTAAATGGAATCACAGCCTTTCTCTGCTAGAGTATGTTAGCTTAAGATAGTCTGTGAGAATAAGTTGAGTAAAAAATTTAAATGTATGTATCTAGGAAGATTTGTAACGCATAAAACGGCAGGCTTGAATTGCTACAATACCTTAACCAGATTCATCAAGAAATAAAATGTAGTGGCCTTAAGAATTTATGATAGATATTTCAATAGTTATTGTTAATTATAATTCAGGATCTTTGCTCCAAGCGTGCCTAGATACTGTAATTAAAAGTGATTGCGACTATGAAGTCATTTTGATTGACAATGGATCTATAGATGAAAGCCTACATTTTCTTAATGGTGAAAATTATAACAATATTGTTACCGTTAGGAACAAAAAAAATATTGGATTTTCAGCCGCGCTAAATCAAGCAAATGCATATTGCAGCGGAACCAAAATTATTTTTTTGAATCCGGATTGTTTAATATTTCCCCACACCGCTCGTTTAATGGGTGAAGCTCTTGATCAAGATCACTCAACCGGAATAATCGGTGGATTAGTGTTCAATTTCGATGGGTCGGAGCAGCAAGGGTGCCGCAGAAGAGAGCCGACTTTAGTTAGAAGCCTCAACAAACAGATTAGTTTTTCTAGTTCGAAACACCTGTCAATTGATATGAATAGAAATCCTTTGCCCGAGAAAAAAGTAGTTGTGGATGCGGTATCTGGTGCATTCTTTGCTATGAAGCGAGAATTATTTTTATCAGTTGGCGGTATGGACGAGGATTTTTTCTTGCATTTTGAGGATCTTGATTTATGTAGACGAATTAGAGAAATTGGAAAAAACGTTGTATTTGTTCCAGATATCTCTATATTTCATTATCAAGGAGCCTCGAGACCTCATGCCAATTGGTTTGTATCCAAAGAGAAGCACAAAAGTATCTTGAAGTATCAGAAAAAACACAACAAGTACTTTTTTTTCTTAAGATGGCTACTGCTTAGTATGGTTTGGGCCCATTATCTTTATGAAAAAGTTAGAAATTCTAGAGTCTTGCCATCTAAAATGTGTGATTTCGATTTTTCAGTTTTTCCATACTCAGCTGTGGCTGGCATAGAATCAGAGGAAAACCGTTTGATGGTTTTTGGTGTCACCACAGAGCAAAGAAATCGAATTAGCCCAATTTGTGATTCAATAAGTACCTCAATATACTGGTCTGCTGATTACAGTAGTGTGAACGATCTGTGTGAAAAAAAAGTCTTAAGCATAGAATATTTCGAAAAGGTCCCTGACAAGGAGGCTTTTAGATTTAACTCATTGTTGTTAGCGCCAAATCATAGGCTAACAAATGATCAGGTTATTCAAATAGTAGAAAAATGCTCTGTCAAGAAAATTGGATTACTGACGGAGGATTTAGGAGATAAGCCATATTCAGCCGATATATTTCTGCATGAGTCAGAATACAGTGATATTAAATCGACTCTTATTAATAGATTGGTAACCAACGGAGTACCAAAATCAAGAATAAGACTCATGCCATTGGAGAATTTACCAAACAAGTCAAAAGATTCGAGAAATTGGCTGGAGGAAGATAAAAAAATAGTCGATTACATGAGGGTTTTTTATGAGGAGTGGTAGATCAATTGAACTGGATAGCACTATTTAAACAATGCTTTGATTTGGGATATTTTGAGTCTGCATCTAATACCAAAATGCCTGCAATTCAAATCTAATAGTATAATTTGATGAAGGTAGGTACTATTTTTGCGTGACTTTTATATCATAGGACTGTTATTGACTGCCGGGTCAACGTTACTGTCTTGGTTTGTTTTAAGAATATTGCTGAAACATCATCGGGGGTTTTTTGCTCTTGACCGTCCCAATATACGAAGTATGCATATAGATCCGATACCGAGAGGAGGTGGTATCGTAATAGTCGGCCTATTTGTATTAGGAGTACTTATGTTGATATTTAATACGCCGGGGATTCACCGTTGTTTGTTGACACTAGGGTTTGGAACACTGGTGATAGGTGGTTTGGGTTGGCTAGATGATCATAAGAGTCTAAGTATTTCGCATAAGCTAATAGTGCAATTGGTTTTGGGAGTGGTTTGCGTGATATTGATTCAACCCGAAACTAGGATTTACCTATATACTGGAACAACAGTTTATCTAAACAATTTTGTTCTAGTTCCAGTCATAGTTTTGTGGCTAACTTGGATAATGAATGTGTTTAATTTTATGGATGGTATCGATGGATTGGTAAGTAGCCAGTCAATTATTAATGCATTTGTTTTAACGATTTGGTTCTTTATTGAAGGAGATACTAGTACTGCATTGGTGTGCCTCATCCTTAGTGGAGTAACTAGCGGATTTATTTTTTTTAATTGGTCACCAGCTAAGATATTCTTAGGTGATTCGGGAAGTCTTAGTCTGGGACTTATATTTGGCGTATTAGCGATTTATGGAATAACAAAACACCAAATGCCAGTCATCGGATTTATTGTTTTGTATGGAATATTCTTGTCTGATACAAGCATTACTCTTCTGCGTAGAATTCTCAAAAGAGAGAGGTGGTGGGAGCCACATACCCAGCATTATTATCAACGTATAGTGCGTACTGGTATCAGTCACAGCAAAGTGTCAATATTTGCTTTAATAACTAGCATTGGCCTTTCTATCGTAGCAACTTTGCAAGTAGTTTCGTATGGTCCAAATATAATTTGGATAGCAGGCGCCGTGGTTTTGTTGTTTGGGTTGATTAATATTACGAAGCATCAAGAAACACGACGGTTGGAAAAGTGAAAATCAGACATTTCATACGAAAGCAACTCAAGAATATTAGTCAGCAAGCTAGATATGTATTTCGACGATGGCCAGTTCTCCTACACGATGGTTTTATGACGGTAATTAGTTGGTACTTATCATATTGGCTAAGATTCAATTTAAGCATCGTGCCCGATGTCTTTTTGAAAGAGGCAGCTACTCTTTTGCCAATAATTGTAGTCGTTCATCTTGGCACATCAATCGTTTTAGGGGTTCCTCGTGGGGCATGGCGATTTACATCACTGTATGATTTGACAAAAGTTGTACAAGCGGTTGTCTTTGGGATAGCGATAACATCTGCGCTGATATTTGCTTATGATAGGATGTGGGCAGTTCCGCGAGCTGTGTTTCTAATTCACACGCTTCTACTTATTGTATTATTGGTTGGACCAAGAGTTCTTCTTCGAATTTGGAATGATCGTAGACTTCGAGGTGGAGTTTCTGAAGATACCGAAAAGGTTCTAGTTGTTGGGGCCGGAGCAGCCGGTGAAATGCTTATTAGAGACCTTCTTCGAAGTATACCTAGGTATTACGAACCGGTCGCATTAGTTGACGATGATCCTGCTAAACAAGGATCGGAAATACAAGGAATAAGAGTAATTGGCGGTTGTAATACCATCCCTTTACTGGCAAAAAGAATGAGTTTCGGGCGTATTCTTTTGGCCATGCCAAGTGCAACAGCTGACCAGATGAGAGCCGTTGTTACTTGGTGTGAAAAAGCTCAAGTTCCTTTTAGAACATTACCTAAAGTACAGGACATAATTGATGGGACTGCGACAATTCATGATCTCCGCGAAGTAGATTTAGATGATCTACTTGGACGTAAGGCTGTTAGTCTTAACTGGGATGCAATTGCTACTGAATTAAAGCATAAACGTATAATTGTCACCGGTGCCGGTGGTTCTATTGGAAGTGAGCTATGTCGACAATTAGTGCGCTTGAGGCCACCTCAAATTATTCTTATTGATCAGAGCGAATTTAATCTTTACTCTATTGCAAGAGAACTATCTATCCACCATAAAGATCTAGAAATTAAGACGTTGTTGGCGGATATTTGTGATGAAACTGCAATTCAACATATTTTTTCTTCATATAAACCCGAAATTGTTTTTCATGCTGCAGCTTACAAGCATGTGCCACTACTACAAAAACAAATTCGTGAAGCAGTTAAAAATAATGTTATTGGAACTCGAGTTGTATCAGAGGCATCAGTGATAGCTGGATGTAAGACTTTCGTTTTAATTTCAACTGATAAGGCTGTAAATCCAACTAGTTTAATGGGAGCCAGCAAACGTATGGCGGAAACAGTTTGTCAAGCATTTCATAAAATCTCAGATACTTCTTTTGTGACAGTCAGATTCGGTAACGTCCTTGGATCTGCTGGTAGCGTGGTTCCATTATTTCGTAAACAGATAGAAAGTGGCGGACCTGTTACCGTTACACATCCAGACATGACTAGATATTTTATGACAATGTCGGAAGCCTGCCAGTTAATTCTTCAGGCAAGTACAACAGAAAATGGTGAGGCTATCTATCTTTTGGATATGGGGGAACCTATTAAGATATTAGATTTAGCAGAACAAATGATTCGTTTGGCTGGATTACGCCTAGAAAAAGATATACAAATTGAGTTTACTGGTCTTAGGCCCGGCGAAAAAATAGAAGAACAATTGTTTCATGATTTAGAGTCGTTATCACCAACAGAGTTCGATAAACTATTGCTTGCTGAGATTAGGCCATTAAATCACAAAAATATTATAAGTGTATGCAATCAGTTAAGCATTGCATGCAACGAGTATGATGAAAAAGCGATCGAGAGAATACTTAAAGATATCGTTCCTGAGTATGTAAATGCAACAACCAGCATTGGCTAAAAAATTTTCCGCTAAAATTATTTATTTTGGATGCCTAGCTTCTTTTTAGAAAGTCTGTATAAAATTGGAAACTTAATGAAAATAATCATTATTTAATCGCGTAGAGTTACGGGTCTAAC
>CAYFJI010000115.1:0-5596 GCA_964343365.1 uncultured Acidiferrobacteraceae bacterium | reverse complement strand
AGGTTTAAATCCAGCCCGCGCTATCTCAGAGATAAAAAAAATGTTAGTTTTGAAAAAATCCACTGAGTGAACATCGAAAACGCGAAACTTTTATGGAGGTGCCGCCGCGGAGCCAGAGAGTTAGACTCTCTTCTTGTGCCATACGGGACTGCGCATTTACCAACGATGAATATCGATGAAAAAAACCGATTTGCAAATTTACTGGAAGAGCAAGATTCAGATCTTTTGGATTGGTTTTTAGGTAGAGCAACCCCTGACAATTCTAGTTTACTTAGGACTATAAACAATGTACTTGATTTCAAAAAAAACTGCGGTGTTAGTGAATCGTAGGTTGGAACTTTAGAATATCATAAGATTCACGGTATAATTGCAATTTGTAGAAACATATATGTTGGAAAAAATTCTACTAGTTAGTTTTTTCTACTTATTGACTTGCATCATAAGGTGTGAGATTTAATTGAAAAAATAAATGATCAATATAATTGAGACAAGCAGTATTCGGAATTTTGCGATCATCGCCCACGTTGATCATGGGAAATCGACATTAGCCGACCGACTTATACAGCATTGTGGAGGACTAGAAAGTCGAGAAATGTCGGAACAAGTTCTTGACTCTATGGATTTGGAAAAAGAGCGGGGTATAACTATAAAAGCGCAGAGCGTATCTTTACGATATGTCGCAAAAGATGGAAGCCGATATGGTTTGAATTTTATAGATACACCTGGTCATGTTGATTTTTCCTATGAGGTATCTAGATCTTTGAGCGCCTGTGAGGGAGCTTTGTTAGTAGTAGATGCTACTCAAGGAGTTGAGGCGCAAACCGTTGCTAATTGTTACACAGCAGTTGAACTGGGTCTTGAAGTGATACCGGTAATTAATAAAATCGATCTTTCGTCTGCAGAGCCAGAACGAGTACGACGAGAAATTGAAGATATTATTGGACTCGATTGCAGTGAGGCTCTTGAAATTAGTGCAAAAACCGGAATTGGCATTGAGGATGTCCTTGAGGGTATTGTTAAGTATTTGCCAAGCCCCGCAGGCCAAAGTGATGATCAACTTAAAGCGTTGATTATTGATTCGTGGTTTGATAATTATTTAGGAATTATTTCATTAAGCCGTGTCATCCAAGGTAAGTTGACTTCCAATATGCGAATAAAGATGATGTCGACTGGTGGAGATCATCTTGTTGAGGAGGTAGGGATATTTACTCCGAAAAGGAACCCAACCAATCAACTAGTAGCTGGCGAAGTAGGTTATTTGGTTGCTGGGCTAAAGGATATAAAAGCTGCACGCGTAGGAGATACCATTACAGATAGTAGAAACCCAGTGAAAAAACCGTGTTTAGGTTTTATTGAAGTAAAACCAGTTGTTTTTGCGGGACTTTATCCAGTTAATAATGGTGAGTATGAGACTTTTCGTGTGGCATTAGAAAAATTAAGTTTAAATGATGCATCTTTAAAATATGAGCCAGAGGTATCTCCCGCTTTGGGGTTTGGTTTTAGATGCGGGTTCTTAGGTATGCTGCATATGGAAATTATTCAAGAACGTTTGGAAAGAGAGTATGAATTAGAATTAATTACTACTGCGCCATCAGTGGTATATCAAATCGAACTTACGGATGGGAGTATTGAGTTAATACATAGTCCTGCGCAACTTCCTGAACAATCAAGAATTAAGAAAATAAGAGAACCGTTTATACTGACCAGTATTCTTTGTACTCAAGAATATGTGGGATCAGTAATCACTTTATGTATTGAGAAAAGAGGAATACAAAAAGATATCTCATACCATAATCGTCAAGTTATGATCAAATTTGAAATGCCATTGATCGAGGCTGTTATTGATTTTCATGATCAGTTGAAATCAGTAACTCGTGGTTATGGTTCCCTCGATTATGAGATTATTGGTTACCGGGAGGCTGATATGGTAAAAGTTGATCTGTTGATAAATGGTGAACGCATCGATCCACTATCAATACTAGTACATAAAGATCAATCATCTTTTAGAAGTCGTGACTTAGCATTGAAAATGAAAAAGATCATTCCAAGACAAATGTTTGATGTTTCTATTCAAGCCGCTATTGGCTCTCGTTTTATTGCAAGGGAGACCGTTAAAGCTCTGAGAAAAAATGTTACTGCTAAATGTTATGGTGGGGATATCACTAGAAAACGTAAACTAATAGAAAAACAGAAGGAAGGAAAAAAGAGAATGAAACAAATAGGTTCGGTTTCTATACCTCAAGAAGCATTCTTATCAGTGCTTAGAGTAGGGAACAAGTAAGTGGATTTTGAACTAATTCTATTTATCGCCTTAATTGTTACAGGGGCCATCCTGTTTATTAACCGATTTCGATCCAATGGTGAAAACGACAGAGGAATATTTAGAAAAATTTTTGTAGTTATTGTTGATTATAGTCGAGCGTTTTTCCCAGTCATTTTAATAGTTTTTGTTTTGAGATCATTTATTGTTGAACCATTTCGTATTCCTTCCGGCTCAATGCTTCCAACGTTATTCATTGGTGATTTTATTTTAGTGGAAAAATTCCGTTATGGTCTGAAGATTCCAGTTATTCATACTACGGGAATACCAACAGGATTACCGAAAAGAGGGGATGTTATAGTTTTTCGTTATCCGATCGATAATTCTACTAACTTTATTAAACGAGTTATAGGTGTGCCGGGTGATGAGATCATTTATTTAGACAAAAAATTATTTGTCAATGGAGCTATTGTTGAAGTAACAGAATCTAATCGATACACGGAGGTCAATCAAACGGAATACATTGAAAGCTTAGGGGAGTCAAGGTACAAAATTTGGAATGACAACACTCGTTTATCCAGGGCGATGCAAATTACTGTTCCTGAGAAAAGTTATTTTGTAATGGGAGATAATCGGGACCATAGCAACGACAGTCGTTATTGGGGATTTGTACCCGAGAAAAACATCGTTGGGCGAGCATTTTTTGTTTGGTTCAGTTGGAATTTAGAGAACGGTGGAATAAATTGGGCACGAATTGGGCAAAAGATTCCCTAGTGAGACCTCTAATAGTATTTATATGGACAGTCTTAGATACAAAATAAAAAGAATATTCAATTATGAATTTCAAGATATTCAGTTACTCCAGCAAGCATTGACGCACCGTAGCGCTAATGTCGCTAATAATGAGCGATTAGAGTTTTTAGGGGACAGTGTGCTTGGCATGTTGATAGCAGCGGAGTTGTATCATAAATTTCCGAAATTTAAGGAAGGTGAGTTAACTAGGAGTAGATCACGCCTGGTAAGAAAAGAAACTCTTGCTGAGATTGCAAGAAGAAACAATATTGGATCTTTAATTGTTATGGGTGATGGGGCGGCAAAAAGTGGTGGCGCAGATAGAAGTTCTATTCTTGCTGATGTTCTAGAATCAATTATTGGAGCAATATACTTGGAAGGAGGCCTCAATGAAGTTCAAGTTGTACTAAAAAATTTGTTTTCACCAGAATGGGAAAGTTTGGAAACGGTTCAGGTAAAAAAAGATCCAAAAACCGAACTTCAAGAACGAATGCAAAAATCGGGTAGGCTTTTACCAAAATACAGCGTGGAGAGATCGATTGGTGAGCCACATGATAAGGAATTTACGGTAACTTGCACACTTGATCACTCAGGAGAAAAGTTTCAAGGGTGCGGCGCTAGCCGACAAAAGGCAGAACAAAATGCGGCAGCTTGCGCTCTTAGCTCAATAGAGCATACAGATTGTTGAGCACTGAAATTTTTCGGTTCGGCTACGTAAGTGTCATTGGACGGCCGAATGTAGGAAAATCTAGCCTAGTTAATTCTCTCACTGGTTTAAAGACCAGCATAATATCCAGGCGACCTCAAACTACTAGAAATAGAATTATTGGTACCTTAAGCCGCCCGAATTTTCAATTATATTTAATTGATACGCCAGGTATACATGATTCCAGTAGACTGCTGAATACAAGACTTAATCGCATAGCATACAAGAGTCTAAAAACAAGCGATGTAGTTGTAATGCTTATTGATGCTAGAGGTTGGAAAAAGGAAGACGAACAAATCTGGAAGGTGTTAAAAAAAACCACACGAAAAATAATTATGGTTATTAATAAGCTTGACTTACTTTCGGATGTATCGAGAGTTCTGCCGCTTATTAATCATTGCTCTAAATTGCCTAATATCTCTGAAATAGTTCCCATATCGGTGAAAACGAGACATAACCTTGAATCATTGGTGAGCATAATTGGTCACTTTCTTCCAGCTAAAGCAGATATTTATTTTATGGATTCCGCTAAAGTAAATGATTTGAAACTATCAGTAGCGGAGCTTATTCGTGAGCAGATTTTTAGATTAGCAGGGGCTGAAATTCCGTATAGAGCTGCCGTAGTAGTGGAGCAAGAAAGGCTCGATACCAGTAAACCAGAATACCATGCTGTAATATGGGTTGAGACATCGGGACAGAAAGCTATTTTAATTGGAAGGAACGGTGAACGTCTAAAGAAGATCAGCATGCGAGCGAGAAAAGAGATCGAGATGATTCTTGACAATGAGATAGTTTTGATAATTCGTGTAGTAGTTCGGAAAAATTGGTCATCAAATCCTAGAGATTTATCTAAATTAGGCTACGTCGATTAGTGAAGAAAGGTTTACTGATTTGGATAGAAATAGCAGAGTAACTGGTGAATCCATCTATATTTTACACCAGAGACCATTCTCTGAAAGCAGTTCGTTAATAGAAGGATTTTCCCGCAATCATGGCAGACTGGCATTGATGGCAAAAGGTGTAAAGAAAAAGAAATCACGATATCGGGGAATACTTTTACCGTTTCAAAAAATTACTATATCTTGGTCTGGAAAGGGAGAAGTGAAAACGATGACAAATGCAGATATGGAAAGTTATCGAGAAACTCTCACAGGTGAACGACTTTTCTGCGGTTATTACCTAAACGAACTGATTATGCTTAGCTTACATAGAGGTGATCCACATGAAAAATTATTTGATTTTTATGAAAATACTATTAATAAATTGAACAACAAATGCGATATTGAACAAACGCTAAGAATTTTTGAAAAAAATTTTCTTCAAGAGATTGGATATGGTTTAAATTTAACCCATGATGTTTCTACACGAACACCCATTAATCCCAATGTAACTTATCTATACGTCTGGGGTTTAGGCGCTGTTCCTCAAAATTCTGTTGCTGATAATGGAATACTCATTACGGGTGCATCGTTGCTGGCGTTACATGAAGAGGTTTTTTTTAACGAATTAAATCGCCGTGAACTCAAACATCTCACCAGAGGCATAATTGATTATCAACTGGGTGGAAAAATTCTCAAAAGTAGGCGTCTTTATAGCTACTTGTTTTCTAACCAATAAAATTTACACAATAACAATGGTAGATACTTTAAGAAGGAACTAATTTTAGAAGGAATCACGGGAGGGAGAAGATGGAATTAGGTGTAAATATTGATCATGTCGCTACGTTGAGGCAGGCGAGAGGAACCTTATACCCAAGTCCTGCTGAGGCGGCGAAGATTTCGGAGGATTCAGGAGCAGATTTAATTACACTACATCTACGTGAAGATCGTCGACATATA
>CAYFJI010000114.1:0-5754 GCA_964343365.1 uncultured Acidiferrobacteraceae bacterium | reverse complement strand
TCTTATTCAGTTTAGGAGCCTTTGTAACAGGAACTTTAGGTTCCGCTTTTCCCTTTACCTCCGGCGCAACTTCCTCTTCAACTACAGCATCTGCTTCTGTAGCCTTAGCCATAATTTTATCAACAACGTCTTGGGGCTGGTCAGTTGGTAATATTTCCACACCAGTATATTTTGCTACTTCTTTTAGTTTCTTGGTAAGGGATTTTGGTGGTTTTGCCAGTATTTCTGCAACCTTTACATCCTGTCTTCTAGCCTCTTCCGCTTTCAGGTCTTTAGCAGTCTTCTTTTTTTTCTTCTTGGGTGTAGTTTCTTCTTTAGTATCAACTACCGTCTCAGTAGCTTCTTTAGTTTCAGTAGCTTCTGCCTCATCTAAAATTGTTTGTGTGGTAGCCTGTGCTTCTTTTTCTACCTCAGTATCCTCAGCCACATCCTGCTTCTGAGCATCTGCTACCCTTTTTTCTTCCCTCGCCTTCTCCCTCTTTTCTGCTCGTTCTCTCTCCTTCTCTAATTTCGCTTCTATTCTGGCAGTTTCCTTCTCCCACTTATCTAATGCATTATCTATCGATTCCCTTCTTTTCCCCTCGCCTATTCTGTGAGAAATATCCCTGAATATATCTGCATTGTCCTCTGCAAGGACTGAGGCTACATCATTCTGTATTCTACCCTCAGCCAGTTTAAGGTCTTGGAACTCCTGCACTGCGGCTTCTGGATCAACTTCATGCAGGGCCACAATACTCCTGACAAGCTCATTAGTTACACGCCTCTTATTCCTTTGTGTTTCTACTTCCTTTCTTCTCAATTCTATTATTTTCTTATCTTCATTTTCCTTCATCTCCTTGGCAAGTTTACTGTCAGTCTTATTAGGATCAACACGGTGGTCTCTCTTAGGCAGGGCATTCTTGACAGTCTGTTCAATTCCAGTGAATCCTGCTGTTGCGACAAACTCTCCTGCTAGAGCCTTAACAAATACCTCTGACTTCTTAGGCCCAATATCTATGAATGCCTGCTCTAATTGTGCAACCTTATTTGGATCAACACCGCCATCTATAAGTGCATCCAGCATTGAATCCCTTGATACTGCAATGTCCCATACCTCAGAGGTTGTACCACCAACTACGTCAGCTAGTCCTCTAATCAACCAACCTCCGGCTGGAATGTAACCAATCATCTCTGGTATTCCAGAAGATATCAGTCTCATGCCTAAGTTGTTCTGTGCGGCATGACTGGCTATTTCATTTATTCTTGATTGCTGTATTGGGGAGAGTTTTTCAAATGGTATGCTTTCATCAATTTCCAGTGCTCTACGGATTACAGGATGATCCTTTACTTCATCTGCTGTCTGAGCGGCTACCATTGAGGATGCGGCAGTGCCACCACTAAGCATGGCTAAACCAGCGGTTGCGACTGGCCCTAATCCAGTAGCATATGCTCCAAGTGCGGCGGCACCACCAGCCGCCATTGGAATTACTGTACTGGTAGAATAACTTCCCATCTCACCAGCGGTGGGGAGGTCTTCTTGAAATTTTTCAGTAGATAATGGAACAAACTCTGGAAGTTTTTTGGCAAGTTTATACTTCCATCCGCCTTCTTCCTTCAGTCTTGCTAGAGTTTCTGCTCTTGTTTCGGCAGGCTTATAGGTGGGGTCTTCCTCCTGTCTCTTCTGGAGTCTTGTCTTTATTTCAGGGTATTGGGCCGCTTCCTCTAACTGCTTCTTCCTGTACTCAGGTGCCCATTCCCTGATTGCGTCTGCATACTTCTCTGCCCTCTGTTCTCCTTCTCTCAGGGAGCCAAGTTTGTCAAGCCAAGGAGCTACAATGTGTTCACCCTTAGTGGCAAGTCCAGCTTGAAACTCATCCCAACTCTTAGCGGCACCAGAACCAAACTCTCCTAGAGTGGAAGAAATAAATCCCTCGTCTTCTTCTTCTTTTTCTTGCGCTAATCCTTGTTCTCTCTTATATTCCTCTGCCCATGATATGTCTCTTTCTTCATCTTGAATAGGGCCATACTGATTTTCATATCTCTTTTTTGATTCTTCATAACTTTCCCACGGATATGAGTTTGCCTCATACCACGAATCAAACCTTCTTCTAGCCATTTATTCTACGTATTTGATACTAACTTATTATTTAGATTTTCGTCTCTACTTTGAATTTGTGCCCTATATTTTTCCATAGACCCATACTGACCCTGTGTCAGCGTGTCCATATGTCTATATATAAGGTTCTTTTGAAGTAACCTTTGGTACGCAAGTGGACTATTAAGTAGTTTCCCATAATCTGGCTTACCTTCAGGAGTTTGCCACTTTGGAAGATTAAAAAAATTCTTATCAGGTAAACTAGCAAAATAATTATCTAATTCTTGTGGTTGTAAGGCTTTTGCATCATTTAATTCAAGTAACCCATTATCCGCTAAGAGACCCTTTCTTCCAGAATATTTTTGTCCCATAAAATTCATAATCCCCCCTGCTTCACCTTCATCAAAAACTTTAGCAGACTCCATCATTACCCTTTGTCTTGAATCCCAAACCTTTGTATATGGAATATTAAAACGTCTTTCAAATAAATCAGTATCACCTTTTGTTGCTTTTGCAATATTAGCTTTTTTATGACCTTCAATAATTCTATTAAGTTCTGCTTCACTTAACCCTAATTTTCTTCCAAATGTGTATATTCCATCATAGTCATCATTTGTTACAGCATTCCTATAATTCTTATTCCACTCTTGTTGTTCTGGTGATTGATAATTTTGTAGTTTTTTATTATTAAGAAGTAAGTTAGAAGCCTGTACAGCTAGTTGTGCTTCTTTTAATCTCTTATCCAACTGCTCTTTTTCTGAAGGCTCAAGGAGTTTATCAACGTCATTCTTTGCAATAAGGTCTTCCTGATATAAAAACATTAATCTCTTATCGGCTGGAAGCATTGCCGCCATCTCCATTGCATCCTTCCTGTCCTGCCTTGCTTGTAACTTATTAAGGTCAATTGCAAATCCTGTATAAGGATCAATATACCAATCAGGGTCAGCTTCCCTCATCATTCCAGTTTCTTCCTTATTAAGGTCTTCCATTACCTTTTCTTTTTTCTTCTTCATTACATCAGGATGATGGTCTCCTTTTGAGATTTGCTCAATTTCTTTTATTTTTCTTTCAACCTTTTGAAAGCTATCTTCCCCATAGTCAGATTCATATTCATGAAATGGAGTCACATCTTTTGATTTAGGTTTTGTTGGTGTTGGGCCAACTATTCTTTGATCTTGAGCTTTTTTCTTTGCTAATGCCCTTCTATCTTCAGCGTCCTTAATAGCCGCCTGTGCCTCATACTCTGATGCTATCAGTTCAGCTTCAGGGTCTTTTTCATCAAATAGTTTTTGTATATTTTCGTTTCTTTCATCTGATAGGGAACTTGTATCTAATTCCTTAGACTTCCTTTTGTCTCCTAGTTTATCTTTTATTTGAGCATCTAATATTTTTTGATTAGCAAAATCTTCATCACTTATTACTCCTTCTCCCATTTCTTCCTTACCTTCAGGCCACCATGCAGGCTTCTGTCCTCCAATTAGTTTTGTGGGATCATCTATATGTTCTTGGACAACCTTTGGTATTTCTCTTTTGGAGGTATCAAACTGGTCTCTTAGAGCCTTATCACTAAGAAACCGTTGTTCGTATTCCTCTTCAAGTTTTTCTGCCTCTGGATCAGGAACAAGTGCTTCAGCCGGAGTCTGGTATCTTTCCTTAACAGGCACATCCTTAACTCCAGTAGTATCCTCTCCTGTTGGTTGTTCATCTCTCCAGAATTCTTGCCATCCTTCTTTTATTGCATCAGTCCAAGACTGTTCACCTGAGTCTAGACCATACCCTTTTATTTGGTCTGTAAGTTTTTTCTTGCTATCTTTTCTCCCTAGTCCTCGTTTAGCTCTTTGAGCCGCAGTCAATTCTTTAGGTGGTGAAGATTTTTTATTATCCTTTTCTTTCTTTTTCTTTTTTTTCACAGGAGACGGCATAGTAGAAGCAGGATACTGTTTAGCTTCATCAAGGGCACCTAGTTTAGTGTCCTTTGTAACTTCTTTAGTACTAGGGCTTTTCCCCATAAAACCACCAGACTTACGTCTTTTTTCATACATCATTTTATTGAGTTTTTTCCTTAACTCTTTTGCATTTTTCCTTTTTCCTTCAATAGAAAGACTAGGAAATTCACTTGATGTTAGTTTTATGTTTGTTCTACCTACATTAGTTTGTTTAATAGCCGCCATAGTTATCCTTTCTTAATACCTTACACCCATTCTAGCTTCAGGAGGAACAAAACCTCTACTACCTCTTTTAGCTTCCGCTTCACTTTGTGGAGAAAATTTTTCCTGTGCTAATTTTTCTCTCATTTCTTCCTTTTCTTTCATCATTTTTTCTTTATCAGCTAGGGCTTTCTGTTCTAATAAAGCTATGTTCGGCCCCTGTCTTGCTTCCGGAGGTGGCATTGACGCACCAGCCCCTTTTTGTCCGGCCCCATACTGAGCGTACTGTTTCTTTAAATCTGCTGTTGATTGACCTCCTTCACCCATTTCATAGTCCCACTTACCATGTTGTCTCATCCTTTCAGTGGCTCTGTCTTCCCTAGACATTTGCTGTGGCTGAAGCGCACTATAGTCCTCATCTGAATGAGCAAAAGGATTCCATTCTCCTTCCATCCCCTTTCTTTTAGTCATATAATCACCTTCCATATTCTCTATCTCTCTCTGTGCCTTCATAGCTTCTTTAGGCATACCAGCATCAAACAGCATCTGCACATTCTCCATTCTCCTACTACGCAGTTTATCAAACCTTGCATCCTGCTTTGCTAACTTAGCATCCTTCATTGACTTGCCAGCTTGATATACTGAAGCTCCTGCACCAACCAAATCTCCATACTCATTACGGACAGCCCTGCCCTCTGAGTCTGTTCCTAACATAGCCTGATCAATTGCACCACCCATCCCCATTTGCTCACTCATACCACCTGTGTAGTATGCGGCGGCTCCTCTAACTCCTGCGCTTAAAAGTTTCTGAAGGTCTGAACGCTTTCCACTCGCCTTTATTCTTGCCTGTCTGTCTCGCTCACCTTTTTCCTTTAAAGCTCTAGTTACGCCTTCATCAGCCCTACGTCTGGATTCAAGCATTGCCGCATAATTTGTACCGCTTGGATTAAATGCCATATTACTCCTCTGCTTTAAATTTGTTCCATTGGGAATCCTAGCTTGGCATAGTCTACCATGTAGAATCCTTCTGTATTTATAACGGCATCAAAGTGTTTGGTGCCGATTAATTCTTGTGCCATTACACCCCTCCACTTAGTTTCTTTATCCCACTTATAATTGAATGAGTAGATATTTGGATCACCGCCCTTTCCTTCTTCTAGAAGTTGAATGTTATCTTTAAGTCTAATGTCTGAGATGCCTAATGCTTTAGTAAATCCTCCAAGGATTCCTCCACTACCTCCTCCACCTCCACCTGAACTTGCTTGGGCATTAGTTTGACGTTGTAGCCTTGCTTGCTCTTCCTGATAGGCTTGAGTCTGTTGTGCCATTACATCATTCAACTGTGCCTGTGTCATACCAGCCTGCTGTCCTATCATACCACCTTGAGCTTGTAATGCGCCGATACCTTGGCCCATCATTCCGGCTTGTTGTTGTATGCCTTGTCCAGCTAATCCTGCGGCTCCTTGTGCCATTGCCGCCTGACCCTCGCCCACGCTCATGGTCTCAGCCACCGCGACATTCACCTCCGCGTGG
>CAYFJI010000113.1:0-5758 GCA_964343365.1 uncultured Acidiferrobacteraceae bacterium | reverse complement strand
ATTACCCCTTTTTCTATAGTTTTTAAGATCTCTTCTGGTTGTAACTCAAGACTCTCGATCTGCTCTTTAGATACAAACAGAAGTTTAACGTCCCACATTTTCTCTCCTTTCATAATTATTGTTACAAAACAACTGAGCTCATACCAGCGGATCATCAACTAATATACGAATTCTGTCCAAGGCTTGGACCAAGATAGCTCGCGGACAAGCCAAATTCATCCTTACAAAACCAGAACCTTCTGGACCAAAAATAACTCCACTCTCCAGATGTACTTTTGCCTTTTTTAGAAAAAACAAATTTAACGAAGTATCGTCCAAACCCAACGCTCGACAGTCTACCCATGCGAGATAAGTTGCTTCTGCTGGAATGATACGAAATTTTGGAATATTATTTTCTAAAAATCTTGTAGCAAAATTATGATTGTCTGCAACATATTTTATTAGATCATTCAACCAACCGTGGCCTGATTCATAAGCAGCCTGTGTAGCAGTTAATCCTAAAGGGTTAAGCCCCCACAAACCAGTAGCTTTTATCTCTCTTCTCATCTGCATTCTGATATGAGGATCCTCAATCACTAAATTCGAAGTTTTAAGTCCAGCTAAATTGAACGTCTTGCTGGCAGCAGTGCATATGATGCTATTTGCCCGATATTTGGAGTCTAAAGTAGCATAAGGAGTAAAAGTTTGGCCTGGCAAGACCAGATCACTATGAATTTCGTCAGAAACAACTAAAGTTTGGTTTCTATAACATATTTCAGCAAACTTAGTCAGTTCATCCTTAGACCAAACCCGACCAACTGGATTGTGGGGATTGCAAAGAATTGCGAGTTTTATGCCAAATTGTTTAATTTTTTCTTCTAAATCATTAAAGTTCATTTCGTATCTATCGTCATTCAAAAGAAGTGAACTTGAAATAACGTGGCGCCCATTGTTATCAATAGCATAAGAGAATGGGTGGTAGACCGGCCGCTGAATAAGAACGCTATCACTAGGGTTCGTAAACTGACGGACGATCATATGTAAAGCTGGCACAATTCCTACTGTAGGAAGAATCCACTCCTCATCAATAATCCATTGATGACGCTGCTTCATCCAATTTACAACCGCTTCTAAATAAGCGGGCGTTTTAGCAGCATAACCTAACACGCCTCTTTGGATTCTTTTCTCTAACGCTGAAATTATCGGTTCAGCTACTCGAAAATCCATGTCAGCCACCCACATAGATAATATCTTTTCATCACCATTACTAAGGTCAGAATGAGACCATAGCTTTGGTTCACCGTCTTGGATAAAAAACTCCCACTTTAAAGAACTTAAACCACGGTGGTCGATTTCATGATCAAATTCTGTCACCATTCTCATATGCTCCATTAATCTATTGACGTTCGGTTTTACCAATTGGAACAGCGCGTTTCCATAACTACTGCAGACAGCCATACAATACAATTTTTCAAACACACAGAATATAATTTTCTATTTGCATCAGTGCTATAGCTCCTTGTTCAAAGAATTTGAAATATTCGCGAAAAGGCTCATCTATAGATTTGACAGGAGATAAGACTGTGAGTCATTCTTTACGACTGTGAATATAAAACAATATTATAATTTTAACTAATATAAAGTGTGCAGCTCTCCTCTCTCTATAATGCAAAACAATACTAGAATTCTAACTTTACGTAAGCATGCTATAGAAATGTTTTACGAAGGAGTGAACGCAGCTGACCCAAAAGCAGCAGTAATTAGAAGTTTGATGTCAAAGGCAAAATATACTCTGAATGAATCTGTGCGTCATGCTTTGAATATCTCGAAATGCCCTATACAAATAATTTCTTTTGGGAAGGCTGCTATCCCTATGATTGAAGGTGCAATCGAATGTATTGATAACACCCGATTAAAAACAATGCCTATCGCTGTCACAAACTATGCAAATGTTGTAGCCCATCCCAAAATAGAAGTTTTGGGAGCAAGTCATCCTATGCCGAATGAAGATGGTCTTATAGCAGCTGAAAAAATTACAAAAACTGCTCAAAATGCCGGCACGGATGATCTTATCATCGCATTAATAAGTGGCGGTGCTTCCGCACTCTTGCCTATGCCAGCAGCTTCGATCTCTCTGCGAGATAAACAAGAGCTAACTCAACTGCTTCTTTTAAATGGAGCAAACATTCACGAAACTAATACTGTAAGAAAACATATTTCAAAAATTAAAGGTGGTGGATTAGTAAGATTCGCAAGTCCATCAACTTTGCAAACACTGATTATTTCAGACGTTATCGATAATGATCTAAGTACAATTGCAAGCGGTCCTGCGACAGGAGATCCTACAACCTTTGGTGAAGCTGTTTCTATTCTTCAACGTCTTGATATCTGGAACAAAACACCTACCTCGATTCAGGATCACCTCAATAATGGGTGCTCTGGATTAACACCAGAAACTCTTTTCCCTGATGATCCAATGTTAAAAAAAACATTTAACTCAATTATTGCGAGCAATTTGACTAGTCTCGATGCTGTCTCACAATACAGCAAAGCTAAGGGTTATAAAACTATAGTTGTAAATAAGATGTTAGTTGGTGAAGCTAGAAATGCCGCTACAGAATTCATATCTAAGATAGCAAAGCGCGTTGAAAAACCAACAGCTTATATCTCGGGTGGTGAAACCACTGTTACTGTAAGAGGGTCGGGTTCTGGTGGAAGAAATCAAGAAATGGCCTTGGCCTTAGCTATTGAAGCAAGCTCAAAAACGAATCCAAACCATTGGGTATTTTTGAGTGGTAGTACCGATGGTATCGATGGACCAACCAATGCCGCTGGCGGACTCGTTGATTCAAAGACTAGTGACAGAATTAAAATGTCGGGTCATGATGCAGCTCGGTTCTTAGAGGACAACAACTCATATCAAGCACTGTCCCACTCTGGTGATTTGATCATAACTGGATCTAGTGGAACCAATGTAGCAGATATCCAGATTGCTCTCGTGCACCCTGGGTAAACTAAATAAATAAGTCAAGATTCAAATAGCACAGCTAATCATTCGCGATAATATTAGAAGAATCAAAAAACTGTGATATTTACAAACAAATCAAACATAAAAAGTGATTTAGTCGTGACAATAAACTAGTTCAGCAATGGATATCCTCTAGCGGTATAGTACAGGAAGGCTAATTTAATGAAGTGATCGCTAATCGTTAATTAGCCAACAAAAAAGATCAAAATTACTGGGAGGAAGAAGCGATGACAGAAGAAATATACAGTCCTTGGAAAGAAAACTATCCAACAGGTGTGGAATGGGATGCGCCTCTGGATAAGTGTTCCCTTTATTCCTACATCGAAAATGCTGTCACTAAACATGGAGATTGTTTGGCCATTGATTTTCTTGGTCAAAAAACTACCTATTCTTCGCTTGGTCAATTAATCAATCAAGCGGCCGTCGGATTACAAGAGCTTGGTGCAAAAAAAGGAACACGTGTTGGTCTATGCTTGCCAAATACACCCTATTCAGTGATCTTTTATTTCGCTTCATTGAAAGTTGGAGCAACAGTAGTAAATTTCAACCCTCTTTATGTCGATAAGGAAATTGCTTTCCAAATAGAAGATAGTGAAACTGAAATCATGGTCACAATCGATCTTGCCCTCATTTATCCAAAAATTTCTACCATGTTATCGGCAACAGACTCTCTTAAGAAAATAATCGTCTGCCCCTTTTCAGGGATCCTTCCGCCACTAAAGGGATTGTTATTTAGATATCTTAAGAAAAAAAATGTGGCATCTATAAATGAAGAAAACGTCTTTTTTTACAATCAAATAATGGACAATGATGGGAAATCTAATCCCGAAATCATCGATATTGATAACGATATTGCTGTACTCCAGTACACTGGTGGTACAACTGGTCAACCGAAAGGTGCCATGCTTACACATAGCAACCTTTCCTCTAACGTATCACAGATGAAGTTATGGTTTCCGAATCTTAGCCCAGGGACAGAAAGCATACTCGGAGTGCTACCATTATTCCATATTTTTGCAATGACCACGGTCATGAATTTCGCGGTGGCTACGTCAGCACAAATGATATTGTTGCCACGATATGAACTAAAGCAAGCTCTAAAAACAATTCATAAGAAAGCGCCTACACTATTTCCAGCTGTACCCACTATTTACGCCGGTATTAATAATTCAGATGATATTTCAAGATATAACTTGTCGACCATCCGATATTGCATATCTGGTGGAGCACCACTACCTCTCGAGGTAAAAAATGACTTTGAGAAGCTAACTGGCTGTAATCTTGTAGAAGGATATGGCCTCAGTGAATCGTCACCTGTAGCTACGTGTAATCCACTCCAAGGAATCAACAAAGATGGATCTATCGGCCTACCAGTGCCTAGCACCAAATTATCTATCCGGGATATAGAAAATCCAGATCAAATGGTGCCAACTAATGAAGTCGGAGAAGTCTGGATTAAAGGACCTCAAGTTATGGCAGGTTATTGGAAGCGCACTGAAGAAACAAAGGACACACTGGTAGATGGCTGGTTAAGAACGGGGGATTCTGGCTACATGGATGAAGATGGTCACTTCTTTTTAGTAGATCGAATCAAGGACTTAATCATATGCTCAGGCGTCAATGTTTATCCTCGAAATATTGAGGAAGCAATCTACGAACACCCGAACGTATCGGAGGTAACAGTGATTGGGATTGATGACGACTATCAAGGTGAAACTCCCAAAGCATTCGTCAAACTAAAAGATGATACAAATCTAACCGAAAAACAACTAATTGAGTTTCTGGCCGATAAACTTTCCAAGATTGAAATTCCATCTCAAATTGAATTCCGGATGGAATTGCCAAAAACCATGATTGGTAAATTATCAAAAAAAGAACTCAAAGCTGAAGAACAAAATAAAAATAACTATTGAATCATGTTCAGGTTAGGGTGAAAAATTAAATCAAACAAATCCTCTGACTACCTGAAAAAATCTATAGGAGAAATCAAATATGAGGAATGTGGTAATCGCTGGGTATACCCGCACACCGTTTCAGCCGGCACACAAAGGCAAGCTCGTTAAAGTTCGTCCCGATGACCTAGCTGCTAAAACAGTAAAGGAGCTAGTGCGGCGAACCCAAGTTAACCCCGAGCATATTGAGGATCTTATTCTTGGTTGTGCTTTTCCCGAAGCCGAACAGGGTTTTAATATGGCGCGTTTGGTAGTATTTCTTTCGGGATTACCAATAACGGTAGCTGGTACAACAATTAACCGATTTTGTGGATCATCTATGCAATCAATCCATATTGCAGCAGGCGCTATACAGATGAATGCTGGTGAGGTATTTATCTGCGCGGGCGTTGAATCCATGAGTCGAGTGCCAATGACTGGGTTCAATCCAATGCCAAATCCTGCAATGCCAGACCACATGCCAAGCGCTTACATGTCGATGGGTGAAACGGCTGAGAATGTCGGTCGAAAATATAATATAAGTCGTCAAGAGCAAGAAGAATTCGCTGTCTTGAGCCAAGAAAAAGCTGGAGAAGCGGATTCCTCTGGCCGTCTACGCGAAGAAATTGTGCCTATCAAAACAGAGGAGGCTATCGTCGATCGTGATGGCTGTCTGCGCCCTGAGACCACACGAGAAGGTTTAGCCGGCTTGAACCTCGCATTTGATGAGCAAGGAACGGTAACGGCTGGAACTTCATCGCCTCTAACCGATGGTGCCGCTGCCGTTCTGGTTTGTTCAGAAGACTATTGCAATCAACAC
>CAYFJI010000112.1:0-5861 GCA_964343365.1 uncultured Acidiferrobacteraceae bacterium | reverse complement strand
AAGCTGGTGCGTATGGACTGAAAGAATACCAGGAAATAAAGACGGTGCATTTTGGTTGATGACTCTGCAATATTGCCGGACATTTTTCTGGTTGGCGGGCGGCCATTAAGAGTCAGTTGAAGAATAAAAAAAGAGGGCGTCCCGCGCAAGAGAAACAGGCGCCCCCAATTGCAGTGGCGGTTCAAACGCAGGGATCCGTAGATTCTAGGTTAATGATTATTTCGACGTATGCCACGATTCTCTCTTTAAATAGTTGGGAAATCCATGCAAAAGGCTGTGTCTATGCCTGTGGTTTTTAAAATCGGACAAAGGGCTAACCAAGGACACTTATCGTATCGGTATTTGTACTCCTAACACAAGATCAACGTAGTAAAATATGCTATTATTCTAATAAAATATTAAAAAAATGAATAAAAATTATACAAAACTAATAAATAGTGGGAAAAATGGCTATTTAGAGTCAGCTGACTAGAATTTTTGTTGTTAGGTTATTGAAGCAACTATTCAATAGCGAAGGAGATACTTGACATGGTTTGGTGTGGTTATGAATACCGCGCAGTGTTTTTGTTTAATTCGTGCGACGTTTTTTCTCACTTTTAATAAGTTGTTTGACCCATTTAATTAGTAATTAATGCACAACTGATTTTTTACAGCCATAACATGATACGAAGGCTATGCTTCTAGACCATAATCTAACGCTCCATTACTACACGTATAGCTAATGCTACGAGTAGAATTCCAAAAATTTTTCCTATCAAATTAGAATTTCGCCTTAGTCTGGGCAAAATCGCTGAGTGAGAAAATATTAGTGCAACCAAGGCATACCATAGGGTGTCGATAATTCCAGCAGTTAATGCCATAATTATTTTTTCTATCCATCCAGAATTTGGCCTTACAAATTGACTAAATAGTGCTAGGAAAAATATCGCAATTTTGGGGTTAGTTATCGAAATTAAAAATCCATCACGCCATGGTGAACCAGACTGTTTTGATTCCATTTCTGGTTTTTTCTCGCTATTAGAGTGCGCAAAAAAACTTCGAATACCCAGGAATAAAAGAACAAGCGCTCCAGATAGTTGAACTACATAAAATAATTGTGGATTGTTGATAATAAAAAGGCCAATACCAGTAGCGGTTAACAGTGCCCATAAAATGATACCGAGTCCATGCGATATTGCGGTTAAAAAACCATTTAGACGACCACCAATTAAAGTATGTCTCATGACAACAGCGAGACTTGGTCCAGGAGAGATAGCACCGAGTAGACAGATGGCAGCTAAGGGAACCCAAAGATTAAGAGGCATCAGTTTTTGTGCGCCTCTTTTGTGGTAATCCAATTATTTGTTTGGCCATATCATTGTCATCGAGATTCAAGATTTGGTAATAGCTAATAGTTGACTGTTTTTGAAATTAAATTCGTTGCTTTAATTTCAATAAAGTGTCGCGGCTTTAAGCCAATGAGTTGGAGCTGCTGCCTATCGTTTAGTCGTACACCACCAATCTTTAGTTTGTGTCAGATTTTTGGTGCATAATTGATTAATCATTGCGAAAAAAATTATGGAAAAGTTAAAAAATTTATTAATTGATGGACCATCTACAAGTGCAGCATTGATAGGGATTATAGCACTCTGGGCGTTGGTTCAGATTGCTTTCTATTTGCTATATGGCGGCATTCATCCAGCAAATGACACTGAACGATATATGGGCGCCGCGATTGACATTTTGTCTGGTCAGCCGGTGGAAGGAAAAGTAGCCAATTATCTGGGCTACAATACGTTCATCGCCTTAAATATGTTCTTAGGAGGCGGTACTACGTCTATAGTGCTGTTTCAGATGGCCCTCAGTCTAATTGCCGGTATTACAGTCTGGAGAATAGGCAGATACATTTACGGCAATGCTTCGGGATTTATTGCATCATTAGCGTTTGTAACCTATCCGACTGTCCAACAATGGAATCTCTATATTCTTACCGAGTCATTATTCATAAGCCTCGTAATAATAAGTATCTATATGTCTATTATTGCTCGCACTTGGCCCAAGTTAGTTATTGCGATATGCATTGTTCTATTTACATCCACAATTAGGCCTAATGGGTTCATCATCCCCCTTGCTGTGCTTATTTATATAGTTCATCTATTGTGGATTAGAGATAAGAAAGTGTACTTAGTTATTTTAATAATATTTTCTGCAGCTATAGCAATTTTAGCTTTCAATAATATTGATGATATGGCTAGGGAAGAGACGATTCTGAGACATTATGAGGAAGGTACCGTGATTTATGGTTATCGATCAAACTTAGACAATGCAGCATTTGATGCGAGCAGCTGTAGTGGAATAGATTCAACAGTTGGTCAAATATTTTGTTTCTTTAAAAATCATCCTCTCACAACCGTCAAATTAATAATCTTACGCTTCGGATCATTTCTGCTTCACGTTCGACCATACTGGTCAGATTTTCACAATATTTTTTCCTTAGTTACCCTGATACCGATCTATATATTGGCGCTAACATCTGTTTTCAGTGCCAAGTCCCAACATCCGGAAGCATGGCTTTTAATATCAGTATTTTTCCTTCAAGGTGTGCTCGTCAGTTTCACATTTGCAGATTGGGATGGCCGATTCTTGAATGTAGTTTTGCCACCCATTATTATCCTTGCAAGTGGGGGATTATTCAGTATTGGTCGAAAAATCATGCCACAATCAACTAGAAGTAAAGAAAATATATAGCAGAGACTCACAGATAGTATAATTATAACAGTAACTTAGATTTTAACGCGTGTGAGTTGTCGTTACAGACGCCTCAAAATTTTTTTGGGATTGTTTAATATCACGATTTTTCATAGAGTACTATGCGAAAGTGGCGGAATTGGTAGACGCGCTGGCTTTAGGTGCCAGTGGGGCAACCCGTGGGAGTTCGAGTCTCCCCTTTCGCACCAAAATGAATTTTAACCAAAGTAAAGTAAACACTTTAATTTCAATTACACTTAAAAATTATGGATGTATCTATCGAATCACTGGGGTCTATACTTCGTAAATTGACAATTGGGGTTCCTGCTTCTCAACTTGAAATTGCTATCGAGAAGCGAGTCCTTAATTTAATGGGAACTATTAAATTGCCAGGATTTCGTCCGGGTAAAGTCCCAAAACAGGTAGTAGAATCAAGGTTCTCGGCACAAATATTACGGGAAGCTGCTGAAGAGCTTATTGATGTAGCCTATCGCAATGCACTAAATGAAAAATCTCTTGTTCCTGCAGGATTTCCTTCTATTGAAACAAAAAATTTGGTACGTGGAGAAGATCTGCAATTTGTTGCAACATTCGAGATTTTTCCTGAACTAGAAAATCCAAATATTCGCGACTGTGAAATCAATAAGCCCATATGTTCAATTGACTCAGCTGACATTAATCGAACGGTCGACACATTATTAAAGCAACATACCGAATGGATACCAACAGAAGATCAATCACAACTAGGTGATCGTATGTTGATTGATTATGTTGGAACCATTGATGGTGAACGGTTTGATCGGGGAGAAGCTAAAGATCACGCACTTATACTTGGTGAGGGCGGTTTATTACCAGAGTTTGAAGAAGAGCTCAAAAATAGATCTTCTGGTACCGAAAAAACAATTTCCGCTCGTTTTCCGGCAGATTATGGGGTCACAACCCTTGCCGGAAAAGTCGCAGAATTTTCTGTAAAAATTAAGGAGGTAGCGAAACCTAGTTTGCCACAGTTGAACGAAGATTTTATTAAAAAATTCGGACTTGAGGAAGCAACTGAGGAGGCATTTCGTGCACAGATTGGAAAAAATTTAGAACAAGAAGCCGAAAGTCGGATTAGCACGATTTTGAAAGAATCAGTGTTTAGCGCTTTACTTAATTCATATGAATTTGAGGTGCCAAATGCGCTTGTTGAGGACGAGATAAATCGAGGGATAGAGGCCTTCCAAGGGCATTTACAGCAACATGGTCTTCCGCCCGATGAATCGCCAAAAAGAGAAGATTATCGAGTAGAGGCGCAGCGAAGGGTCCGATTAGCTCTGCTGCTCCGTGAAGCTGTTAGTAGTCGAGGGATAGAGGCTGACTCATCTGTAGTTCGCTCTCGTCTTGAGCAATTTGCTCAAAATTATAGCGATCCAAAACAAGTGATTGACTGGCATTATGCTGATGCAAAGCGGTTGAATAGATTTGAGAGTATCGTTCTAGAGGAATTACTGGTTGATGCGTTGTTGGCAGAAGCAAAAGTAGTTGAAAAAAATGTGGCGTTTCAGAATTTGATGACTCCAGATATCTCGGACGCCGATAATAAAAATGATCAAAGTGGAGAGGGTAAGTGAAAAACGAAATTCCAACTACCAATTCGAGCGTCAAGGATCTTGGTTTGATTCCAATGGTAATTGAAACAACAGGTCGCGGTGAAAGAGCATTCGACATTTATTCGCGGCTTTTGAAAGAAAGAGTGGTATTTCTGGTCGGCCCTATTGAAGATCATATGGCAAATTTAGTGGTCGCCCAAATGTTATTCCTTGAATCGGAGAATCCCGACAAAGATATTCATCTTTATATTAATTCACCAGGAGGAACCGTGAATTCAGGTCTAGCGATTTACGATACGATGCAGTTTATACAGCCTGACATAAGTACAGTATGTATTGGGCAAGCGGCTAGCATGGGTGCCGTGATACTTGCCGGAGGTTCGCCTGAGAAAAGATATTCCTTACCTCATTCAAGAGTAATGATTCACCAGCCATGGGGAGGATTTCAAGGCCAAGCTACTGACATCGATATACATGCTCGTGAAATATTAGAAATGCGGGAAAGATTGAACCAAATCATTTCGAATCATACAGGTCGCAATTTAGAGGATGTTAAGAAGGATACCGAACGTGATAATTTTATGGGTGGCGATGATGCTGTTAAATACGGAATAATTGATAAGGTAATAAGAACTCGAGAGCAGTAAATATCTTGGATATTTGACTTAAGGCTGCTATAGCAGCTCGATTCTAAATAGATTAGAAACCTAGATATTTCTTTATTTATTTGAGTTTTCTGGCTTAGAGATGCAAGTGTTCCTCTTTCTAGCTATCATAGGTAGCCAGAATTTATGGCATGTGTAGCGATGTTCTAATTTAATGTGAGACAGCATAATGACTGACGAAGAGAATAAATCGAAGAGCGATAAACTTTTGTATTGCTCTTTTTGTGGCAAGAGTCAACATGAGGTGCGCAAATTAATTGCAGGCCCATCCGTATTCGTTTGTGATGAGTGCGTGGAGTTGTGTAATGAAATAATTCGGGAGGAAGCCGAGGAGATTGCGGGACAGGAATTAAATGGTTCTCGTTATCCAACTCCTCAGGAAATTTGTGATCGTCTAGACGAATATGTTATTGGCCAAGAAGATGCAAAGAAGGTTCTTTCCGTAGCTGTCCACAATCATTACAAACGGATTGAGCATGAAGAAGCCATCGGTGATGTAGATATACAAAAAAGTAACATTCTAATGATTGGACCTACCGGGTCAGGAAAGACATTATTGGCTGAGACTTTGGCTCGGGAGCTCAATGTTCCTTTCACAATAGCTGATGCTACGACACTTACTGAAGCAGGTTATGTTGGGGAAGATGTTGAAAATATTGTTCAAAAGTTGTTACAGAAGTGTGATTATGATGTAGAACGGGCCCAAGTTGGCATAGTCTACATTGATGAAATAGATAAAATATCTCGAAAATCAGATAACCCGTCTATTACGCGAGATGTATCTGGCGAAGGTGTCCAGCAAGCTTTATTAAAACTTATTGAGGGTACAGTCGCAGCAGTTCCTCCACAAGGTGGTAGAAAACATCCTCAACAGGAATTC
>CAYFJI010000111.1:0-5891 GCA_964343365.1 uncultured Acidiferrobacteraceae bacterium | reverse complement strand
AACAGTGCCAAATCCCGAACCTGCTTTCGAAACTCCAAGGTCACCTGTCACAAAATCACCCAACCACATAAAATATCGAATGTAGGCTGGTTGATTGATGCCCAGTTTCTCTCGCAGGGCCGCGAGAGATTCAGGAGTCGCCATCTGTCCCAATATAATTTGGGCAACATCTCCCGGCAAAATGCTAGTTCCAACAAATATTAAAAGCGAGACAACAAAAAGGGTTAAAATTCCAACTAAAGCACGTTGCACAAGCGCTCGCATCAACATAATTGATTAGGCCCCTATTCTTAATCTTCTGGAACTTTGTTCAACACCAGTGAAAAAGCCCGCAAAACAATTTATTCTCTTGCGGGCCCCTTCTTTTTCCAGAGTAGACTTTCTAAGCAGACTTCCAAGCAAATTCTGGCCAGGTATACGCTCCTAGGGATCCCAGCGGTACATTCTTAATACCATGGACTTTGTCACTAACTCCATCAAGAATATTAATGTGATAAGGAATGACCATTCCGCTGCCCTCATGTACAAGGGTCTGCATTTCACAATGCATTGCATGGCGCTTAGCTGCATCCGTTTCAGCCAGTGAGGACTTAAGCAACTCGCCAAATCTTTCGTTATTCCAGAAAGTATCGTTCCATGCGCCCCCTGGAGCAAATTGGATTGCCATCATAGAATTTGCGGTCGGTCGCATATTCCATGTCACAACATTCATCGGCTCTTTCATCCAAACCGCGCCCCAATAACCATCCGTAGGCACTTTCTTTATTTTGAGATCGAAACCAACCTTTTTTAGATTAGCCTGCATCAGTAAGCATGTATCTTCAATGCCAGGAACAACGGGAGCCACCCATAGCTCTGCGCTATTAGTGCCTGACTTGTTTAGATGCCACTTTGCCTGATCAGGATCGTATTCCCGCTGTGCTAATTCACTACAATGATCTGGTCCATAAGCCTTGGAAATCGGTTGATCATTTCCAAGACTGCCATGGCCCTTCAAAAATGATCGGACAATTTTCTCTCTATCCTGAATCAACTGCATACCTCTAACAAAATCGTCATCCTGGCCTGGAGCTGTATTTTTTAGACAACAAATACCGCCATACAGACCAGATGGCGTTGAGTTAATATGCACTCCATCTGCCCTATCAATTAGCTTAAGTCCTTTAGCATCGACCATATTGATGAGATCAACGTCTCCCGCTATAAGTGCATTAACCCGAGCTATTGGATCTGTGACTGCCGTAATTTCTATAGCATCAAGATAGGCCCCTTCTCTCCAATAATTGGTGTTTCTAACATGGGTAGAGCGAACACCTGCTTGGAACGAATCCATTACAAATGGGCCGGTACCAATACCCTTTCTAAAATCCTCGGTATCCTTTTTTACAATCTTGCACTGTTTTTCACCTAGCTTAATTGGCAGATCAGAATCAGGGGAATTCAATATCACTTTCACTGTATGGCTATCGACTTTTTTCCACTCGATAACATTCGAAAAAAAAGATTTTACAACCGAAGCAGAATCTTCACCAAGATGTCGATTCATGCTCCAAACAATATCATCTGCGGTTAAATCAGCTCCATCATGAAAGGTAACGCCTTTTCGAATCTTAAAAGTAAATTCAGTTGCGTCTCCATTCGGCATCCATTCCTCTGCCAATTCAGCATGAAGTGTCATATCGTCCAGAATCTGGATCAGTCCATTGTATGTTGCCACACCTCGTGTGTAATCCACACCTGAGGTAAAAACAATTGGATCCATTTGATCATCAGGCCCATGCATATTGTTAGCATAAATAATAGTTCCACCCCTTTGTGGTGTAGAAGCAAGCAGAGCTGAAGAAGTTAAGAAACCACCTGCTACTGAAGCTGATAATCCCAAAGCACTCATCGCACTTAAAAAATCTCTGCGGCTCAGTTTTCCGTCTCGATACATCTGTTGAAATATTTTAACTTCTTTCATTTTTTGTCCTCCTGATAATGCGTCACCCAATTAAAAAAATTCAAAAATTAGTATCTTTCCTGCTATAAAGGGTATATTTGTTAAATTAATCACAAACAGTGAAACATATGGCGCTCCTACAGTCAAATAGAGATAAATATTTTCGTATACAATCAATTTTATCAATACAATTTTAATCTTTAGAATTGATGAAAGAACCTACGTTTCTTATTCAGATCTTTATTTTCACGCCATGTCTTTTTGTTATGCTTAAAATGAACAAAAGAAAAATTACTGTAAGAATAAAATTATTCTTCTTTTATGAGTTTGTACGTCCCATATGATGGACAAAAATCAAAAGCCGTCCTCTGTGAGAGTTGCTATCGATATTGGAGGCACGTTTACCGACGCTGTTTTGGAAACAGAGTCTGACCGTCATACCGTTAAGGTATTGACAACATCCAATAATCCTGCAGATGCATTTATGGAAAGTCTTTATAAATTAATTAACAAAACTGATTTTTCAGCAGGAGACATCGAATTAATTACGCATGGCACAACCTTAGCGACAAATGCACTAATTGAAAGAAAGGGTGCGAAAACTGCATTGCTAGTAACCCACGGCCATCGAGATTCTATAGAAATCGCTTACGAAAACCGTTTCGACCAATATAACTTTGATGCGAAACGCAACGAGCCGCTGATTCCACGAAAGTGGCGGTGGGGCATCAAAGAACGTATTAATTTTCGCGGGGATGTGCTAACTGAAATTGATATGTCTTCTTTAGCGCCAATCTTAGAGAAGATCGAATCAAATTGCATTGAGAGTATCGCTGTTGGCTTTCTACATTCTTATGCGAATCCAGATCATGAATTTAAGATTCGTGAAATACTTCTAGATCATTTCCCACTTTTATCCGTCTCAATATCTAGTGAGGTTTGCCCAGAAATTAGGGAGTATGAACGCCAAACCACAACAGCAACTAACGCATATATCCAACCTATGATGGCCACATACCTCAACGAAATACAGGATCGTCTAAACTCTGACGGCTTTCATTGCCCTTGCCTTCTTATGACATCGGGCGGTCACCAAGTGACAATAAAAACAGCAACGCAATTTCCAGTTCGACTTATCGAATCTGGACCGGCCGGTGGAGCAATTCTTGCATCCAATATCGCAAAGCGGTTGGACGAATCTAGAATCTTATCTTTCGACATGGGCGGTACAACAGCAAAGATTTGTCTAATTGAAGATAGTGAATTACCATTATCAAGAACCTTTGAAATAGATCGGGCTCATCGATTTATGAAAGGCAGTGGTATGCCTATAAAAGTTCCAGTTGTTGAAATGGTCGAAATTGGGGCAGGTGGAGGATCTCTAGCAAGTGTAGATAAATTAAAACGCGTTCTGGTAGGGCCCCTAAGCTCTGCGGCCGATCCGGGACCTGCATGTTATGGGCGAGGTGGAACTAAGCCAGCAGTTACAGATGCGAATCTAATTCTTGGGCGAATTGATGCTAAAAAATTTGCAGGCGGAGAAATACAACTTGACAAGTTAGCTGCTAGCGCTTCGATTAAAAAATATATCGCCACACCTCTTGCACATGATCTGGCTCAAAGCGCAAACGCGATAATTGAGATTGTTGAAGAAAACATGGCTAATGCGGCTCGGGTCCATGCTATAGAAGGTGGTAAAGATATTACTGATCGTACTTTAATCGGATTTGGTGGTGGAGCCCCGTTACATGCTATCTCGCTCGCGAAAAAACTTGGAATCGGACGGGTAATAATCCCAACTAATGCTGGTGTAGGTTCCGCTATCGGCTTTTTGATGGCTCCTGTTGCTTACGAAGTAGTACGGAGTCGTTTTACTCTACTAGACCAATTTGATGCAGATCCAATTAATAAATTATTTCAAGAAATGCAAGAGGAGGCGCGAAGGACTATTGAGCTTGCTGCTAATAAAACATCTATAGAAGAGCAGCGTTACGCCTATATTCGCTACACTGGTCAAGGGCATGAAATCAAAATTGAGTTACCTAACAAGCTATTAACTAAGAAAGATCAAGAAATAATAAAGAATAGTTTTGAAGATTCTTATAGAACTAAGTTTGGCCAAACGATTCCAGGCATGCAGTTAGAGATCCTTACCTGGTCTCTAGTACTTACGTCTGTCTCAAATAAAAAAAATGAAGAGTCAATAAACAATAAACTACCAAGAAGAAGTGGAAATAAAAACAGCAGACCACTAAATAAAAAACGTGTTGACTTTGGACCGGGATCTGGAATTCATGATTGCCCCATATATGAGCGGAATGCTCTCATCCCTAATGAGAAAATTTCCGGACCTGCAATAATTTCGGAATCACAAACAACCATAGTTATTCCGAAGGGTTGGACCCTTAATACTAACCAATACGGTGATCTCGTAATCACACACGATCTCATTAGAGATGATAAACACTTCGCAGAAGATGTCGCCAATGACATGAAACTCTCGTCCATACGCGGGCAGGTTATTTGGGATAGATTAATTAGCATTGTTGAAGAACAAGCCCAAGCATTGGTGAGAACTGCATTTTCAACAACTGTCCGTGAAGCTGGTGATTTATCTGCTGGTATTTTTGACTTATCCGGAAAGATGTTAGCGCAAGCAGTTACCGGTACCCCTGGTCATGTAAATGCAATGGCAGCTTCTGTTGGATATTTCCTAGAAAAATTATCACTTGACAAAATGAATCAAGGCGATGTTTTTATCACTAATGATCCTTGGTTAGGAACTGGACATTTATTTGACTTCACCGCAGTGACACCAGCTTTTCTAGATAATAAAGTAATTGGATTATTTGCATCAACAATACATGTAGTTGATATAGGAGGACGCGGTTTTGGCCCGGATGCAGGCCAAGTTTATGAAGAAGGTTTATGTATCCCTATCCTACCTATTTTTGAAAAAGGCGTTGCAAACGAAACGATACTAGAAATTGTGCGTACAAATGTTCGGGAACCTGAGCAAGTAATCGGAGATCTGTATTCTCTTTCTGTTGGAAATGAAGTGGGTTGTCGACGCTTAGTTGATATGATGAAAGAATTTTATCTCTACGATCTCGATCAAGTCAGCAGACATATTACGAGTCGCTCGCGTCAGGCCATGCTTGATGCAATTTCTAATCTTCCTAAAGGATCATGGGTAAATGAAATGGTCGTCGATGGATACGGTGTTCCAATTACTCTAAAAGCAGAACTAACCATCTCCGAAACAGGAATTGACATCGATTTTTCTGGTACCTCTTCAGTGTCGTCCTATGGTATAAATGTTCCCTTAAGTTATACAGAAGCTTACGCATCTTTTGGAATTAGGTGTGTAATCGGCAATCAAATTCCTAATAATGCTGGATCGCTTGAGCCAATCCGGATATTAGCACCTGACAGTTGTATTTTGAATGCGCCTCGACCACATGCCGTCGCCGTTCGGCATGTCATAGGGCAAATGTTACCCGATGTCGTGCTTGGTTGCTTTGAAAAAGCGCTTCCTGGAGTGGCTCCAGCAGAAGGTAGCTCTAGTCTATGGAATCCAATGATAACTGGAGGCCCTGGGCTAATACAGACAGAGCATGGTAACCACCCAACGAATCCATTCTCAGTGACAATCTTTCACTCAGGCGGTACCGGTGCTCTACCGTGGCAAGATGGATTGTCAGCAACAGCATTTCCTTCGGGAGTACGAAATACACCGGTAGAAATTACAGAATCCGTTACGCCTATTTTATTCCATCAAAAAGAATATAGGACGAGATCAGGAGGTTCAGGAAAATTCCGAGGAGGTCATGGCCAAATTATTGAAATTGAGCATAGCGAAGGCATTCCCTTTGCCATATTTGCCTTATTTGATCGTATCGACCATCCAGCTCGTGGTAGAGCCGGTGGCAGGGATGGCGCTCCAGGC
>CAYFJI010000110.1:0-5912 GCA_964343365.1 uncultured Acidiferrobacteraceae bacterium | reverse complement strand
CTTGCGGGTGAAGAAGCAGCTCGATTAATTAAGAATTTGTTGTCTGTGAGAGCCAAGTCGGTCACAAAAACAACTAGTGTTCGGGGTAATAATATTGTACCTTTATATGAGATTCAGAATTCAAAGAAAAAAACAAAGAGCTTTGTTGATTTCCAACACGATGTTACAAGCGATGATATTAGGCTAGCTCATAAAGAGGGCTATGTTTCAGTAGAGCATCTGAAGAGATACACAACTTTGGGGATGGCAACCGATGGAGGAAAGGTTGGTAATGTTGTTGGACTTGCTTTGATGGCTCAGGCCGCTAGCAAAGATATTTCGGAGGTTGGCACCACAACTTTTCGTCCTCCTTATACGCCAGTCAGTATAGGGGCGCTGGCCGGTCGTAGTGTAGGAAAACATTTCCGCCCTCTTCGTAGAACTGCATTGCATGAATGGAACCTAGCTCACGGCGCAGTTATGATTGAGACAGGACTTTGGCAGCGACCATGGTACTATCCGCAGTCTGGGGAGAGTTTATCTGAGGCTTACATTCGAGAGTCTGAAACGACACGTCGTTCTGTTGGTCTGTGCGATGTTTCATCTCTAGGAAAGATTGCAGTCCAAGGGCCGGACGCTACAGAATTTCTGAATCGTATTTACACCAATGGATTTGCCAAACTTCCCATTGGAAAGGCTCGCTATGGGATTATGTTGAGAGATGATGGGCTGGTGATGGATGATGGCACGACTTGGCGTCTTTCCGAAACAGAATATTTTATGACAACGACTACAACTCATGCAGCACAGGTGATGGCATGGCTAGAAGAATTACTTCAAACTCGATGGCAAACCTTGAAAGTCAATGTCACATCCGTATCGGATGCGTGGGCTGGAATTTCTATTTCCGGACCCAAGTCTCGTTCTGTTTTTGAGTCGATGTCTAGTGACATTGATTTTTTTTCCAATGCAAATTTTCCTTTCATGGGGGTTCGCGAAATTAGTCTGTGTAAGGGAATCAAGTGTCGTGTTGCTCGTATAAGTTTTTCGGGCGAACTAGGCTATGAAGTCTATGTCCCTGCTGACTATGGACCGAGCCTAATGGATGAGCTTTGGTCTACAGCAAAAAGTTTAGAAGGATGTTTGTATGGACTTGAAACCTTGGGAACACTTCGTATTGAGAAGGGCCATGTGACAGGTGCAGAGTTGGATGGAAGGGTTACTCTAGAGGACGCGGGTTTAGGAAAAATGGCATCCAGCAAGAAATCATTTGTAGGTAGCTCTTTACGCCAGCGTCCTGAATTGCTGCGCAAGGATCGACCTCAACTGGTCGGAATTTTCCCTAGGGACCGACGAACTACTTTTAATGCTGGAGCTATTCTAAAAGGGGTGGATAGTAGCAACGAGTGGGGCGATGGTTGGATTACCGCTGTTACTCACTCGCCGGAGCTAGGCCACTGGATTGGTTTAGGCTTTATTTCCGGAGGCCACAAAGCTTGGGCCGGAAAAAATGTTGCTTCGTTGGATCCTGTCCGTAATCGTAACGTAGATGTGGAAATTGTGTCTCCGCACATGGTAGATCCAGATGGCATTCGACAACGTGGTTAACCGAATTTCTGCCTTGCAGGGAATTTATGAAGTTGGTTGCTTCGACCTAGATGGTCGAGTTGGAGTTGTGCTTTCAGAAGTGCCTAATCTTTCTTTGACTCAGATAGTAATCTGGCCTGAGAATATTAAGCACCTTGCTTTGGAATTAAAAACCAAATATGGAATAGTAACCAATCTTCTAGACCGGCGAGTCGCTCACGGGAATAAGGCTGTTTTATTACAGGTAGGCCCATCAAGATGGTGGTGCTATGGTATTTCTGAGCTATATGAGATTCCAGCTGAGCATGGAGTTTCGTTAGATTTGTCACATTCATTGGTTCAGTTGCGTCTTTCGGGTGATGCAGCCCGCCAATGTCTTAACCGGTTAATACCTATAGACCTAAGACCGTCAGCCTGCGGAGTTGACAGTTTATTTTCAACTTCGTTACATCACGTTGGAGTAACTATCTGGCATTCTAAAGAGGGGTTTCAGATTTTTGTTCCTCGTGGGGTTGCTTGTGACATATGGACTATTCTGCGAAAGACTTCAGAACAATTCGGATTGGAAATAATATAGTGGCATCGGTATCTTGGGTGGTGGTTGCAGCTAATATACAGTAGGCGAAATGGTGTAATTTCTTACGCTAGACCAAGAATTCTCTTTCTCCGATTCGCCCATGTGCGGATAATTTGATCTACAGCTAGACCAATAAATGCTACACAGAGGCCTAAGGTAAGACCATTTCCGGTACCATTTTTATCAGATAGAGCTTTTAGTATGTATTGTCCTAGATCATCGGTGCCAATCATTGCGCCAATGATAACCATGGATAATGCAAATACCACGGTCTGATTTATCCCCAAAGCCATGTGCGGAAAAGACATGGGTAATTCAATTTTGATCCATCTTTGCAGTCGATTGACACCCGACATTGATCCCGCATCATGCAAATCAGGGGATACACTGCGTAAGCCCTCTACGGTATAACGAGTGGCTGGTACTGTGGCGTAGACAATTACCGCGATACAGACAGATGTATCGGTTACGCCGAACAGCATGATGACTGGAATTAGATATATGAAGGATGGGAATGTTTGGAATGTATCGCACACCAGCAATATAAATCGTGTAGTGTACGAGTGCTGTGCACATAAGGTTCCCACCGTAATACCGATAACGGAGGAGACAATGACTGCAAAGCTCATTAGGTACATCGTTATAAGGGCTCTATCCCACCATTCTGTCAAAGATATGAATAAAATGAACCCTCCAACAATTGCTGACGATCGGATTCCGCCGATGATGTAACCAACACCCATGGTTAAAGCAAGTGTTGCAACAACCGGCATGCTCAGATATGCAGCTTTCATCGGCATTAAAATTTGCTGAATTAGAAATACATTAAACCCCTTTAACGTGAAGAAGAAGGTATCCCATATCCAATCAACTCCGTTTTGGAGTGTATCCTTAATCGTGATGCCTTTGTTGTGGGGCACAATATAAAAATAGTTAAAACCTTCTCGGAAAAAGAACGTACCCAAATAGGCCAATATACTGCCTGCTATAAGAATCAAGAGAAACAGTAATGAATATTTGTGGCGCTTAATAAAAGTGAGATCAGCAAAATAATCAGTTTTCTTGTTTGCCCAGGCAAGTGACATTCGGTCTAAAACCACAGCAATTAGTACAATACATATACCTTGTTCGATTGCCTCTCCAATTCTGAGTCCGTTGAGTGAAAGCAACAAATTAAAACCCAGCCCCTTAGCGCCAATAAAAGACGCTATCACCGCCATAGCTAAGCATTGCATGATTACTTGATTAACGCCGATTAAGAGATCGCGCCTAGCTGTTGGAATCAGTACTTTATACATTAGTTGAAAATTGCTGCAACCACTCATCATCCCTGCTTCTAAAACTTCTGGCGATACTCTTTTTAAACCCAAAATTGTTAGACGGACCATGGGCGGCGTAGCAAAAATAATGGTAGCAATAGCACCTGCATGATCGCCGATTCCAAAAAATACCATCACCGGCACTAAATAGGAAAAATGTGGCATGATCTGCATCACATTCAGGAAGGGATTCAGCGTTAGTTCAACCTTGCGATTCTTATATGCCCATATGCCTAAAGTTAGACCTAGAATAAAAGAAACAGGCGCAGCAAACAGTACGAATGACAGCGTTTGCATTGAAGGTTCCCACTGACCAAAAACAGCAAGGTATATGGTTGAGAAGCCAGCAAGAAGCGCAAGGCTTTTACCCTGAAGCTTAAATCCCAAAAGAATTGCACCACCGGAAACGACTGTCCAGGGCAATGCGGGCCAACGTGCCCACTCGTTTTCGCTAACAAAATCCCAACTGGTGAATGTAACGATCGTTTTGATACCACCCAAAATAATTTCGCGAATCAACCCGATCGAAAAAAGGATGCCTGCTGAGATAGCTCTCGTTAACTGCAGTATTAACGGTTTCTCCTCAAATTCCTCAATCTCAGGGTCGTAGACCTGGATCGGCCACCAATCGTACATTAAGTATTCGACTGCGTCATTAATCACATAGGGAAGCCCTGCGAGTAGTGAAGGAAAACGCCAGAGAATATTACTGTCTGAGGGTGAAATAAAAAGGCAGAGCAAGGCAAACAAAATCAACAAAATAAAAAACTGGACTAGTTTAGGATAGCTTGTTAACAGATTCATAACCTTATCATCAGTCATTATTTTTAGGATCGTTCTTGCTGCCAAATAGTACGTGTATAACTTTAGAAGAATAGACAATCCCTACAACGTTATTATCAGAATCTATTACAGCCACAGGTTTATCTTCATTCAAAACTTTTTCCGCGACGGTCTCGATAATTGCATTCCTAGGAACCTTCAATTCACTCAAGATGATATTTCTATCTACTGGATCCATCACAGATTCAACCTTCAATACTTTTTCTCGTGGTACTTCCTCAGTGAATTTCCTTACATATTCGGTAGCAGGATTAAGCACAATCTCTGCTGGAGTGGCGAGTTGTTCGATCACACCGTCTCTCATGATAGCAATCCGATCAGCTAAGCGAAGTGCTTCATCAAAGTCATGCGTTACGAATAAGATCGTCTTATTTAACACACCCTGCAATCTCATAAATTCATCTTGCATCTCTTTGCGAATCAATGGATCAAGAGCTGAAAAAGGTTCATCTAAAAACCAAATATCTGGCTCGACAGCGAGCGAGCGAGCGATTCCTACTCGCTGCTGTTGACCGCCAGATAGTTCTCGCGGGAAGTAATTTTCTCTTCCATCGAGACCTACGAGATCCACCATATTTTTCGCCCTTTGAATACTTTTTTGCGTGTTTATACCTTTAACTTGCAAAGGGAAGGCAATGTTCTCCAAAACGGTTTTATGCGGCAATAGGGCAAAACTCTGAAATACCATGCCCATTTTATTGCGTCTTAGCTCAATCAGCCTTTTGTTACTCATAGCGAGTAAATCTTCGCCATCAATAAAAATCTCGCCCGCCGTAGCATCTGTTAATCGGGAAACACAACGCAGCAACGTTGACTTTCCAGATCCTGACAATCCCATAACAACTAATAGGTCTCCTTTTGGAACTTCGAAAGAGGCATTATTTACACCAACGATGCAGCCTGCGTCTTGGAATGCTTTGGCGTCAACATTACCTTTGGAGTTTTGCAACATCTTTTTGGCATTATCACCAAAGATTTTATAGACAGAATTACACTGAATGACTGGTTGTGTATCTTGTGTTTTAGGTAAGGACGAAGACATAAGTGAATTTCGAATCGATATGAGCTAAAGATAACACGAATTAATGGCGGTGAACCAAGTATGATCTCAAAAAAAACCCCCCCAGTACAAACTAGGGGGGTTGAGATTATAGTTCTGCAAGGATTTTACATACCCTTTCCGATGAATGGCTTCCAAACATCTTCGTTATCCGCCAACCACTTCTTAGCTGCGTCTTCATGGGTCATCCCATCAATATCGACCAGAGCAGCCATTTGACCTATTTGACCGGCGTTAAACGACAATCGTGAAAACATTGTATAAGCTGCCGGATGGGTCTTCGGGAATTTGTAGTTCGCAGCTTTCTTCAGCCAGCCAATTGGTGAACCGCATTTGCTATCACCACCATCCTGTTTTCTGCAACCAAGATAGTAGGGTGGCCACTCAATAAAAACAAAGCCATCTGCGTCTGTGAAGTTTGGCGTCCAGTTGAATATGATAGTTCCACGGCCTTCTTTTTTCGCCGCGGCGAGTTCTGCCCAGAGGGCATCTACACCACCCGCAAACTTAACCACATAATCATCACCCAACAAAGCCTCTACTCGGT
>CAYFJI010000109.1:2551-5980 GCA_964343365.1 uncultured Acidiferrobacteraceae bacterium | reverse complement strand
ATTGATGTTCTTTTAAATGCTGCAACAAGGTGCCCCCAGCGCCGTGAACTATGCATTTTGGTTTCCCTGTCGTTCCTGAAGAATATAGTACATAAAGGGGATGATTAAACGGTAAATCTACAAATTCAATATTCTCGCTATACGAAATGAAATCATCCCAAATTACAGAATCTTTTATCTCATTTATCTTTAACTTTCCCTCCGAAAAAGGAGTAACAACAACGTGCTCAACTGAGGGCAACTGCTCTCGAATCTTGGCTAATTTGGACAGAGAATCATGCCATTTGCCATTGTAATAATAACCATCAACTCCAAAAATAATTCTAGGCTTTATTTGCCCAAATCGATCGATTACGCCCGAAACACCAAAATCTGGTGAGCAGGATGACCAAACGGCACCTATCGAGGATGCTGCCAACATAGCGATAATAGTTTCTGGCATATTTGGCATAAACCCACACACACGATCGCCGGACTTTATTCCAACATTTTTTAAAGCCTCAGCTAACCCAGCAACGGCTAAATAAAGATCAGCATGCGTAAGCTTGCGATGTAATTTATCTTCAGACCAAAAAATTACCGCATCACCATTATCTCGTCGACGAAGCAAATTCCGAGCAAAGTTAAATTGTGCATCTGGGAAAAAAAGGGCTCCTGGTTTTCCGGCAGATGTTTCAAACACACGCTCGCCGCGACTGGACGCAATTAAACCACAAAAATCCCAGACACTAACCCAAAATTCTTCTGGCTCTTCCACCGACCAGCGGTGTAACGCAGAGTAATTGTCGAACTCTCGATCCCATTTGAGTGCCGACTCCTCAGAAAAAAGAGTCATCTTGGCGACAGCTAATTGCTCAGCTGTTGGACTCCATAGTGGTTTAATTTTGGTATTCATATTTTTGGTTCAAAACTCAACTAGTAACCATCGGTCTAAACATTATCAAATCTTTTCCTAGATATATTCAATTACTCTACTACACTAACACCGGGTTTGCCCCTCATAAAATGTTAGGCGTTTAAGTAATAATTAACTATATCTAAGAAAATGGTGCAAAAACTTGTAGAATCTCCGGGCGAAAATTTAACCCAAAAACTTTTGTACCAATAGTTTTTTAGATTATAAATGTGAAACTTATTCAAATATTTACTCAAATAATACTTTTACGCCGCCTAGGCGATTAAACTAGAGGACTATCAACAAATCAACGTAAATCATTTCATTATGCGCAGTTCTAAATTCTTACTAGCTACACAAAAAGAAACGCCTTCAGATGCTGAAATAATCAGCCACAAACTAATGTTACGTGCCGGCATGGTCCGCAGAGTATCCGCTGGTATTTACGATTGGCTACCCCTGGGCCTTAGAGTCTTGCGAAAGATCGAAACAATCGTCCGCCAAGAAATGAATGATAGCGGTGCGCAGGAGGTGCTGCTCCCAGCAGTGCAACCGTCCGAATTGTGGCGTGAATCTGGACGCTGGGACAACTATGGGCCAGAGTTACTGAGATTTCAGGACCGTCATCAAAGAGATTATTGCTATGGCCCAACGCATGAAGAAATTATAACTGCCCTAGCCAAAACTGAAATCAACAGTTACCGCCAACTCCCATTAAATCTATACCAAATACAGACAAAATTTCGTGATGAGATCCGACCACGATTCGGGGTAATGCGGGCAAGAGAGTTTATTATGAAAGATGCGTATTCATTTGATTTTAGCGCCAAAGGTATGGCCAAAAGTTATAAACGTATGTATCAAGCATACCAAAATATTTTTTCTAGACTTGGACTTGAAGCGCAAGCCGTCGAAGCAGATAGTGGCTCCATTGGTGGCAATTTTTCTCATGAGTTTCATGTCATTGCTAATTCTGGTGAAGATAGCATCGCATTTTGCCCAGAAGCGAATTACTCTGCTAATGTGGAGAAAGTTGACTTGTCACCATGTACTCAAAAATTTGCTAAAGCTACTCAACCAATGAAGGAAATCAAAACTCCTAATAGCAACACTATCGATAGCTTGTGTGATTTCCTTAAAATCGAACCACGAAATACATTAAAAACCCTCCTGGTGGAGGGAGTGGATAACAGGCCAGTCGCGCTTTTACTTCGAGGCGACCATGAATTAAATGCTATTAAAGCAGAGCGTCTTCCGGAGATAGCTAAACCACTTAGAATGTGTAGTCCACAATATGTAAGGCAACGACTAGATTTAGAACCAGGCACAATTGGACCAGTAGGACTAGAATTAGAGATGATCGCTGATCACACGGCCTTAATGCTCTCCGACTTTACCTGTGGTTCTAATAAAAAAGATGTACACTTGCAAAATGTAAATTGGGAGCGAGACTTGCCCACCCCACGTGGCGTAGATTTGAGAAAGGCTACTGACGGTGATCCATGTCCAATTGATGAAACAAAAAAAATTCAAGTACGCCGCGGCATAGAAGTGGGGCATGTTTTTCAGCTCGGCAACAAATATAGTAAATCAATGGAAGCTACTGTCCTAGATGAAAATGGTAAATCTACTCACTTACATATGGGGTGCTATGGTATAGGTATAACAAGAATAGTCGCAGCAGCAATTGAACAAAACCATGATGAGAATGGTATTATATGGCCTGATCCAATTGCACCATTTGATGTTTGTATTGTCCCAATAGGTGCCGAGAAATCTGATCAGGTTGCAAATACAGCTAATGATCTCTATCGAAAGTTAACTGAGGCAAAGTTTGAAGTGCTTATTGATGATAGAAATGAACGCCCAGGCGTTAAGTTTGCAGAAATGGATTTGATTGGAATTCCACATCGGCTTGTTATAAGTGACCGCGGTCTCGACAATGGCACAGTTGAATACAAAAATCGTAGAACTAGCCAAAGCTCCGATTACGCATTGCTTGATATCGTTGAGACCTTAACTACAATCAAAAAGCTTTAAGCAATGTATCACTATTTTGATACTTAATTTTGTGGAAAAACGTCACATTTTCAGCGAGGGTTATTTAACTACTGTCTTTTCGACTGAAGAAACACTTTTACTCCAGACTTCTCTCCCTAGATAAATACTCTAGATCACTAAGTTCAGTAATTCCGAGTGTCCATGCGCCCCTGGTTTTAGCATGGTTAATAGCCCGACTAATCTCAGATTCAGTCAGTCCTCTCTCTATATATAACATTTGACCAGGATAAATCAGATCTGCATCTTTGATTTGGTCACGATTTCTCTTAAATAGTAAGGGCCATTGGTATGGATCCCCATATACATCTTCCTCGGAAGAAATACCCCATAGATGCTCTCCTTCACTTACCATCCAAAGAGTCAGAGGAAAACCTGATCCATCGGAAGCATCAGACGCTGCGGAGGAATCAGAACTTGATGATCCATCGGAAGCATCAGACGCTGCGGAGGAATCAGAACTTGATGATCCATCG
>CAYFJI010000109.1:0-2451 GCA_964343365.1 uncultured Acidiferrobacteraceae bacterium | reverse complement strand
GAAGCATCAGACGCTGGTGTCGCTGCTACTGCAGTGGACTGCGTTCCCACTGTCTTTGCCGTGGTGCAACCCCCGAGAAATACCAACGCCCCAAATAAAATAAATATATTTCTAATTGTCGCTATCTGCTTCATATTTTCTTATAGTTTTTAGACAATTTGCTTTATTCACTTAAATTATTTTTATGCCATACAACCGTTCAAATTTGGTGGTATTCTTCCAAAGGTTTCACACACAGGTCGAACGTTAGCATTGACCCTACAAGAGTGTCAATAAAACGGAGAATTTTTCTTTGAAAATAATAATTTATCATAACCCTAGGTGCTCAAAATCAAGAGCAGTTCTATCCATTTTGAATTCAAAAGGAGTGGAATTTGATTTAATCGATTACATTAAAAATCCACCTAATCAAGCAATTTTAAAGAAAATCCTTGATAAAATGGGAGGAAATGCTGCTGATCTTTTAAGGACGAATGAAAGAGAATACCAGGATTTAGGCCTTAAAAACGCAACTGACGAAAAAATTTTGGATGCCATCACAAGCAATCCTATTTTATTACAACGGCCCATCGTAATCTCAGACACTAAAGCAATCATTGGACGGCCGCCAGAAAGAGTTCTGGATATACTGTAAAACATCACATTCTTTAATGTACCGATTACCCTTAAAACATAATAATCGTTTAGGAAATCTCCATCCGCCGAAATCAAATGCTTTGGTTCAGTTCACAAATTATGAAGAGGCCACCTCACTATTTACACAAATTTCTTAGCAAGAAATTAATACAAAAAAATAATTAGCCCTAAGACAGAAGATCACGAGCCATCTTTTTCCATATCCTGCAAAAATGGTATTGTGATACGTCTTTGTTTGGCAAAAGCAGCTTTATCAAGTCGATCTAAAACATCAAAAATTGCCTTACTATTTCGAGGCATTCGCCGCAACAAATAATGAATAACTTCATCAGAGAGCTCAAATCCACGACGTTTTGCTCGCAATAGCATCGCGCGAGGGAGTTCACTTTCTGTTAAAGCCTGAATTCGATATACCTCACCCGCAGCTAATCGGGTAGCTAAATCGGCGAGCTTCAAACCTACTGCGAGAGGAGGTTGTGATCCCGAAAATAATAAGCGACCACCCCCAGGCAAAAGACGCTCGTACAATTCTAATAAAGATTCTTCCCAATTCAGTTGTCCAGCAACTGCATCAAGATCGTCAACGCAAACCGTTGCACTTGGGCTTAGTTGAGCAATAAACTCATTTGTTATCGACGAATCTGACGAAGGCACATAAACAGTCAATTCATTCCTATCCGACAGAAATTGGCATGCTGCCTGAAGTAAATGAGAGCAACCACTTCCAGAAGCTCCGTAAAAATACAAAACTTTATTGATAGTGATGGGTTCCAACCATTGCTGCAGCGCCGAAACTGCTTCTTCATTTCTGCCTACAAAAAAATTATCTAATGACGCCGAATCAGGTACTCTAATCGGTAAATTCAATTGTTCATTCATCGCATCATTCTTTAGACTCATGAAGAGGAGTAAACGTCACTACGGATAAACCATCGGTACATATAATGAAAACCACTCAAAATAGTAGTAAGAGCAACTGACCATAACAGTATCAACACCAATTCCGAGAGCGAAATCCAACCAGACTTATTCACCATAACAGACAAAATAAACGTTATCTGCGTAACAGTGTTCAGCTTGCTTATCAAGCTCGGTTGGGGAAGCATTTGACTACGAATTATCTGGAGTATGAGATAACCACCTATGATACCTAGATCACGAAAACCAACTATTAACATAAGCCATAGTGGAATATCGCCTAACAGAGACAAAACGATATATGCGGTAATTATTAGTACCTTATCTGCAATCGGGTCAAGAATTGACCCTAGGTGAGTAACGCAGTTAAATTGTTTTGCAAACCAACCATCGATTGCATCGGTCACTGCAGCGATAAGAAAAACCAAAGTGCCGAGACCATAATTATGATCGGTAAGACATAACACTAGAGCAGGTGCAGCGCACATGCGAAAAAGTGTCAAGAGATTTGGAATGTGTCGTATTAGCAACATTAGTATATTAAAAGCATCAGTTTTTTGGAAAAGTTAGATTTCAATTTGCGCGATAAAACAGTACGATACCACAAGGCTTTTTCTTGTAAAGCCATCGCTCAACAGAATATTCGAAGATCGGGCAAGCTAAAATGGAAAACATTAGAAGTAAATCGAATATATCTTTAACCTATAAAAAATCTGGTGTAGACGTCGAGAAGGGCGACAGATTGGTCAATAGAATAAAAGGTATCTCAAAAACCACTACCCGCAAAGGATCTCTCGGCGACATTGGCGGTTTTGGTGGATTATTTGAACCACAGTTAGGAAATTATAACCAACCGGTGCTTGTTTCGGGTACAGATGGAGTTGGAACAAAACTGAA
>CAYFJI010000108.1:0-5986 GCA_964343365.1 uncultured Acidiferrobacteraceae bacterium | reverse complement strand
TACTACCAATTTGAACAATGATCGCAAGGATAGCACTCATGTCGTTCTCCTGATTTATGACGTTCTCTTAATTTTTTGTATACTTCGCCATTCCAAATCTCTTTGATGTTTTTTTCTTTAATATTGCCAACAAGTAATTCACTTTTATAATCGACATCACACGGATTACACTTCCCATCAAACCAGACATACATTTCGCCCCAAAGAAAGTTACATGGTTCTTTTCCTGCATTTTCAGTTGGATTATGATATGTATCCCATCTTTCAGACATTTCAACCATTACAACATGATCAACATAATTATTCCAATACTCTGTAAATTTTGCAATATTTTGTCTTTTATCTATTTTAACACCACTAACTCGTGTAGAACATTTTGAATTTGGATAACTGTCATTAATCTCTTTGAACTTCTTTATGTTTTTTGTCACCTCATCAAATTTTCCTAAAACTCTAATGGCTTCATATTCATCTTTTTCATATGAATCTATAGAAAAAACAAGATCAGTTACACCTGATTGTATAATTTTATGTATTAATTTTTCATTTAATTTAGTTGCATTGGTATTTACTTTGAGATCAAAAAATTTTCCTTTACAATATTCTAGCATATCTCCAAATTTAGGATTTAAAGTTGGTTCACCTCTTCCACTAAAAGTTATAGCTTGAATTCCTAAATCATAAGCATCGTCGATGACTTTTTTAAATAACTCAAAATCCATCGTTCCCATAAATTCACTGTTTTTACTAAAAGTTTCATCGACTTGAAAACACATTATGCATCGAATATTACATGCTGAAACTGGTTCAATGAGTAAGTGAGTTGGAAATTCAGAATCAATATGTTTTTTAGGAAAATTTTGAAATTTATATCGAAAAATTAGGTATTCAGTCCATTTAGATTTTGGATTATTTTCTAAAAATACTATTTGTTGTGGTGTTATCAAAGAGAAATCATTATTTTCAAAATCTTCAATTATCTTTTCCAAAAACATTATCTCATTATTTGGCACTGATTTTATTGAATTTTTCAAAACATCAATTATCTCTGATTTATTGAATTCTTTTGATGTTAGAAATGTTGCACCTACGCCCATGATTCTAAAAACTTTTCAAAATCTATAAACCTTGTTCATATCTTCTTCTTTTGTTCGTAAACTGAATTAATCTTGTTAACAACTCTATCCACCCCATACAACAAATTGATTTTTTCCAAATTTTCATGAAATTTTTGTCTATTTTGATATTTTAACATGGATTTGAAAATATTATGAAATTCTTTATTAGTTGACTCATTAAGATTTTTTAGAATATATCCGACGTTATATTTCTCAACAAAATTATGAGTATTTTCTCGCTTGTTTACAGGTATTACAATCATTGGAACATGTAATGAACCTAATTCAAAAACTGTTCTTCCATTTGATGTAATGGCAAAATCAGATTCCTGAAAAATTTTTGATAATAAATCTATATTATCATTCAAAATTATTTTAAATTTTTTATTCTTCATTTGTGAAATTTGTTCTAATAATTCTTTTTTGTTTTTATAATCTTGACCAATAACAATTGAATATGTAAAATCTTTTAATTGAAATTTTTCAAGTATTTTTAAAATTTGATGAGTTTTGTTTGTAGGATCAATTCCACCAAAAATTATTGTAATTTTTTTAACATGTTTTTTAATTTTTATAGGTTTCCATAATCTGAACTCATCTCTCACACAAGCAAAATTTGGACCATAGTGTTCATTTGGAGATTTTGTTTTAGAATAAAAAATTGGGTTAAAAACTAAATCTGCATATTTTCTTCCCATTCCAAGGTCTTCAAAATTCACTACAAAAATTCTTTCGTTTGTAATTTTTTTCATGTAATTCTTTTCTGTATTCAAAACATCATGAAAAATTATGTCTGGATCAAATTTATTAAAAATTTTAAAAAACTCGTTATTTGTTTTAAAAAATTTAACATCATAAAGATGTTCTTTGAATTTTTTATTACCTAATTTTGCATTTTCATTCATTACGATTAATATCTCTTCATTTCTAAAATGATTAAGAATTGTCAACATGTTATGAACATGACCTAAACCTATTGTTTGACTTCCATCTACTCTAACTAGAATTCTTTTTCTATTCAAAATTTTTTCAAGAATTCCAAAATCATGATAAGATTCTAGTGCTAGAGGTTCATTTTCACTTAATTTTAATCCGTAAAATGGTAATGAGAATCGTTTTTCCTTCAAAAATTTACTAATTCCAAATGAAATAATTTTTTCAGTAATCACGCAATTTTTCAATTCATCAACTATTTTTCCACCATATTCGTCATCAAAATTGATCTTTTTGTATTGATGTTGTGGATTGAATGCAAACCCATAGACGGTTTGTGCTTTCTTCTTTAATGGTAAAAAAAATTTTTTAATTGTTGAATATTCTATTAAAGGATATTTTGGATTTAGAATTAAACAATTTTCATAATTTTTCTCTTTTGAAATTTTAGATAATGCGTGATATGCTATATCTTCTAATTTAGTTGAATCTTTTGTAAGGTTTTTTGGTCTTAAGATAATTTTTGCTCCAAATAATTTTGAAATTTCTTTAATCTCATTTGAATCAGTTGATACATACACATTGTTAGTATATCTTAATGCAGTTTTGATTACGTAATAGATTAATGGTTTATTGCCAATAAATCTAAGATTTTGTCTTGAAATATTTGTAGAACCTGATCTAGCAGGTATCAAAATCAAATTTTTATCATTCATTCTTCTTCGATATGTCTTTCCATTGAATTGGTGTATCTTCTTCTATATCGTTATTAGTTTTTGATCCTATTATTTCATCCAAAAATTTCGGTGAAATTCCTGTTGCAGGTCGTTTGATATCCAACATTTCTTCTTCTATTATTGTATTTTTCAATATTTTTTCTTTTGAAACAATGCTCCTTCTAGCATACTTTATTGCCTCTTTTTCTGCATCAAAAGAAATTCTTTGAGATGAACCACGGCTAACTGTTGATAATTTCAACATTTCATTTAATTCTGAAAAATCTTTTGAATTTAGAGAAAGTCTGTGATCTGGACTCATATTCAAACTATTATCAAACGTAAAATGTTTTTCAATACATTTTGCACCATAAAATGTTGAAAAAACTGCAATTGTTGTTCCTAGAGTGTGATCTGAGAATCCTATTATGTTATCAGGAAATTGTTTCTGTAAAGTTCTTATCATTTCTAAATTTGCATCTTCAGGTTTTGTTGGGTATGATGTTATACAATGCATAATAATTATTTCATTATTACCTTGATCTTGAATGGTATTTACTGCAAATTCTATTTCTTCATCATTTGCCATACCTGTTGAAATAAAAACTGGGAGATTTTTTTTAGCAATGTGTTTTATTAATGGAATATCTGTTATATCTGCTGATGCAATTTTGAACGCTGGTACATTTAAAGAATATAATAAATCTGCACTCTTGTTATCAAATGGTGTTGAAAAACAAGTAATTTCTTTTTTGTTTGCATATTCAAAAATTTCTTTCCAATTATCATCCGTTAGATTATCCAATTTTTTGAATACATCATATTGTGTTTCTTTTGGATTTCCGTCATCCCAATATTTTGGAGCATTTTTAGTAACTAATTTTGCTGCTTTATATGTCTGGAATTTTATACTGTGTGCATTTCCATCTTTTGCTGCATCAATTAGTTTTAATGCTTTATTTACATCACTGTCATGATTGGCACCGGCTTCTGCAATTGTATAACATTCACATCCTTCTCCGATAAATTTATCACCAATTTTTATTCGTTTCATACCTGTCATTTTTCTTTAACAACTGTCACAATAGAAAATAAAATTATTGAAGTCATTAAAAGTACTGAACCTAAAATAATACATCCAATTCCAATTAATGAGATGTTAGTAATTATTTCTTGTTCAACACTATAGATTTGAATTGTCCATCCAATAAAAATAAAGCCAATTATAAGAAATATCAATCCAGGTATTCCATAAAATTTCAATGGATTATGAATTGATGTAAATTTCAGTGTACTAAGAATGACAGATGTACCATGTGAAACAGGATCGTGAGTTGATGTTTCGCCTTCATAATTTACCTTAATTGGAACTTCTGCAATTATTAATCCAAGAGCACTAGCTTTGATCAATACTTCTGTAGACACTCCCATTCCTTCATCCGTTAATGAAATTTCTTCTAGAGCTTTCTTACTATATGCTCTAAAACCACTTTGAGAATCGGTAAGTTTTTCTTTAATTGATAAATTAGTAACTTTTGTAATTATTTTTATTCCAACTTTTCTATAATTTGGCATTTCTTCAGATTTTAAATTAAGAAATCTGGAACCAATAACTAATTCTGCTTTATTTTTAATTATTGGTTCAGTTACAAATGAAATATCTTCAATTCTGTGTTGACCATCCGCATCAAAAGTCACTAAAATATCACTTCCAATTTCTCTAGCCTTTTGAAAAATTGTTTTTATTGCAGCTCCATAACCCTGATTTTTTTCATGTTTTACAAGAGTCACATCTAATTCTTTTGAAATTTCTGAAGTCATATCTGAGGAACCGTCATCACAGACTATTATAGAATCTGAAATTTTTTTTAATTTCATTATTATCTGTGCAATATTATTCTCTTCATTGTATGCAGGTATGCCAATAGTTATTTTCAATTGTTTTATTTTTTTCTTATAGATATAAAACCTAACTGATAAATTATTCTTATTCTATAATCTACTTTTGATATATTCAATAGATTTCACTGGAGATGGATCTATCTTATTTAATACTGCTGTGTAGATGCTTGAATAATCAAGCAAATAATTCAAATTCACAATCTTTGATAAAATGTTTCCTTGAATTGAATTAATTTTGATATATTCTATATTCTTTAAACTAAAAAAATCTTCAAGAATTTTCCATCTTTCTTTTGTTTTCACATGATCATCACTACCTTGAATCATAACGGGTTTTACTTCTGATTTTTTTTCCCAAGATACAATTCCATTATGAGATGATTCGATAACATCTTCTATCATTACATGCATTTTTGCGTTTTCTTGTAAACAATTTTTATAACGTATTGCTGAAGCTTGTAAACCCGCTGGATAGTAAATAGCAACTATTTTCCTTGAAAATTCTGCAAGCTCCAGCGCTTTATTCTTTTGATTCAAATTTTTGGAAAAAATATTATTTTTAATATCATATAATGCTGAAATTGATTCTTCAATTTCTTGTTTTTCTATAGGTAGTATTGGACTTAAAATATTTAAAATTGAATATAAGAATCTTGTAAAAGATGCTCTAGGCGAATGTATCATTGGAATGTTTTGAAATAAAATTTCATTTTTTTTACAATAATTTTCCATTAATCCTCCTGACGAAAATCCTATTGTCTTTGCACCAGTTTTTTTTACAGTTTTTAGTGCTTCCAATGTTTCATCTGTATTACCCGATACACTTGTTGCTATAACTAAAGAATTTGAATCAACAGTCTTAGGTAATGAATAACCCTTGATATTACTCACATGAATGTCTTTTTTTGATAGGATGGCACTAATTGTATCTCCAATTGATCCTGAACCTCCCATGCCAACAAACGCAACATGATCAATATCATTGATATCAAATTTTGTAAATTTTTCTTCATATGCTTCTTTAGCAATATCTGGCCAATTATCATATGCCTTGAACATATGTTTTGTATCTATTAATTCCAATTCTTCTCTTTTCATGTCTAAGTATCTGGTTCAAACTATTGTAAAATACTTAACTACAAATTTCTTAACATTAAAAATAATATAAGACCACATTAGAACGTATTCAAATGAGTCTAAAAACTGTAGAATGGAAAAATAATTCTGTAATTATGATAGATCAAACAAAATTACCCGGTATTCTTGAATATGTTACATATACTGATTATAATCAGGTCGCTGAAGCAATTAAAACAC
>CAYFJI010000107.1:0-6226 GCA_964343365.1 uncultured Acidiferrobacteraceae bacterium | reverse complement strand
GCAAAAGCTGAAGTCGCCAACTTCGATATGAAAGAAGAATCGGTATATCCCAGCTTAATCACCACAGTTTCTTCATCCGGTGTAGTAACTGATTCGACATTGCTAGCTAGAAAGGCTGGGTTGCCCTTTAAATTTTTTACGCGATCAAAACTCCACTTCACATCCGCAGAAGTGAGCTTGTTGCCGCTAACAAAATAGACATCGTCTCGTAACTTAAATGTCCATGTAAGTCCATCAGCGGACGCGCTTCGGGATTTAGCCGCATCAAGTTCTGGAACATCACCGAGACCCTCAAACTTCACCAGTTTGTCATAGGTGACATTGATAACCGTGTTTGCCCAAATCTCGTATGCATGACCTGGGTCAAACGTACTGTAGTCAGGACTTATGCCCAAAATTAATCGACTCTCTGCTTGAGCTGTCCCAACAAACCCAAGCACAGTGGAAAACCATATAGCTATGGCTACGACCACTCTTTTTTGCATTTTACTTCTCCTATGGTTGATTCTTAGGTAAACATCTTTTCGCTTAAACCTAGTATTTTTCACAAATTCCGAAATAATGAAATTCAGATGACCTGAAGATTAGCTATTTTTTAAAGTTATGTCGAGTAAATGTGACATGCTACTGCATGATCAGTCGTGTGATTGGTTAACATCGGATCCTTTTTTTTACAAATATCAGTGACCATAGGGCAACGATCCGAAAAACGACATCCAATTGTAGGTCTATGTTTTTGGTTGATTTCTCCGGACGCAGGTGCTACTGAAATAGGATTCTGCTGGTTCAAAACTGGATTAGAGCTCATGAGCAATTTGGTGTATGGATGCAACGGCTCCCTATAAATATCTCCATAACGTGCCGTCTCCACAATGCGTCCAAGATACATAACTAGCACCCTATCGCTGACATGGTACACGACACTTAGATCATGCGAGATAAACAAATACGAAAATCCAAATTTACTCTTGAGATCTTGGAGTAAATTAATAATCTGTGCTTGTACAGATACATCGAGCGCCGAAACAGGTTCATCACAAATTAAGAAATCAGGCTCCAGCGCTAAAGCCCGTGCTATACCCACTCGCTGTTTCTGACCGCCAGACAATTCATGTGGGTAACGATCAAGATGGTAGATGTCTAAACCAACTTCTACAATTAATCGCTCTACAATCTTGTTTCTTTCGGAACTATTGTGCAACCCATGTATTAGGAAAGGGGCAATTATTGCATCCCTAATAGTACGCCTAGGGTTGAGACTGCCTGCTGGATCTTGAAAAATTAATTGAATTCTCTTGCTTAATTCCTTTCTGGAATGTCCAACATGACTTAATAAATCTTGACCAGAAAACATTATCTTTCCAGAAGTTTGTCTATGTAATCCGATAATTGTTCGACCTAATGTGCTTTTACCGCATCCACTTTCTCCTACCAAGCCAACAGTTTCTCCTGGATAAACATCAAAGGTTACTCCGTCTATTGCCTTATTCCATTTTTCTGATGAATTAAAACGAGAACCAGAATTTCGAAAATATTTCTTTAGATCTTCTACTTGAAGAAGTGGATCAGTCATTACACGTTAAATATCGCTATATAGTTTGAGTAAGCTAATATGCGCTCGCATACAGAATTCATGAGTACTTCCAGCATCGAACTCTACGATTATCATAGTACGTTGTAAAATTTGGCATTTTATTTTCACATTCATTCATGCGATCACTACAACGCGGATAAAATGCGCAGCCCAATGGCATTTCGAATGGATTTGGAACGGAACCCTCAATAGGTTTTAGTCGAGCCCGATTCTCTGTTATCGTCGGTGTAGATGCTATCAAACCAACAGTGTAGGGATGTTTCGGCTCTCTTAATAGTGATTCGACTGTACCTTCCTCTACAATACGCCCACAATACATAACCATAATACGATCACAGACTTGAGCCATTAGGGCAAGATTGTGTGAAATCATTATGATTCCAGCGCCTATCTGCTCCTTCAGTTTTTTCATCAACGCGATAATCTGAGCTTCGATAGTAACATCCAGAGCCGTTGTAGGTTCATCTGCAATTAGAAGTTTCGGACGACAAGCTAGCGCCATTGCAATCATAACTCTCTGACGCATTCCACCTGACAATTGATGTGGATAATTTTTAACAGTCTGTTCAGGATTACGTATTCCCACCTGATCCAAAAGTTCAATTGAATTCTTTAATGCTTTCGACTTCTGCATTGATCCGTGCAACACGAGTGATTCACTAATTTGTCGTCCGCATGTATGAAGGGGATTCAAGCTAGTCATCGGTTCTTGAAAAACCATCGCGATATCATTTCCACGAACAGCTCGCATCTCCTCTCGCCTTAGACTTAGTAAATCTCGTCCACCAAAACCAATATATCCATTTGTAATTTCACCAGGTGGATTAGGAACTAATCCCATAATCGAGAGCGAAACGACGCTTTTTCCACTACCGCTCTCACCAACAATACCGACAGTTTCTCCTGGCTCCATCGCAAAACTCACATCAGAAACAGCCTTTAATCGACCACCAGATGTCTTAAAAGAAACGTCTAAGTTATTAACTTCAATTAGCTTTTCTCTACCCATATTGATTATTGTATAGGCTTTAGAAAATTTTGTTTAGAAGAAAATTTACAGATCCAGATCTAAGCATTCTAGCAACTAGGCAGTAATATGGCGGTCTCAATCAGAAGAACATGGAAATTGTTCCTATCGTTATCGAGTGAAGTATAAAACTATTTTCTTATCTTAAAAGAAAATAGGTACATTTTTAGCCTATTTTCTAATATTCTCATCCATGTATAAAATTATGACATGAGGAAAATTATGAGCAATTTACAAGTTGACAATGGGGTAAATGTCGAAGCATTACTAGGAGCACGCGAGGCACTCACCGATCAACCAGATGCTGCAAAATTCTGCTGGCGTGCTAAATGTGACTGGATCCATGGAACTCATAGCAGGACCAATGTTGAAAGTTATTATGGACTTGGTGAAGATCATCAACACAAATCAACTTTCAGCTTTGATGCCGATCATCCTGAAGTATTTGCATCAGAGGATAAAGGCGCGACGCCAGTTGAAATAGTTCTGGCAGCGCTTGCGAGTTGCCTCACGGCCGGTGTAGCAGCAGTCGCGCAAAATCGAGAAATTCAACTACGTTCTGTATCAGCAACGGTAGAAGGACAAATGAATATACAAGGAATTCTCGGAATTGATCGTGATGTCAGAAATGGATTTCAAGACATAAAAGTAACATATACAATCGATGCCGATGCATCAAAAGCAGATATCGATGCACTTGTCGCGCAATCTCAGAAACGTTCTGCTGTTTATGACATTATTACTAATCCAACTAACGTCTCCGTTGAGGTTAAATAAAGTAATAGTTCATGATTAAAACACAACCACTGCATATCGATGCTGTGGTAGTTGGAGGAGGACATGCGGGTCTTTCGGTAAGTCGTTGTCTCAGTGATCGAGAAATTGATCATGTCATTCTCGAAAAGGCTGAGGTTGCTAATTCATGGAAGACTGAGCGTTGGGATTCGCTACGACTCCTCACTCCAAACTGGCAAAGCCAACTTCCTGGCTTTTCATATAAGGGGGGTGATCCTCATGGTTTCATGAGCCGTTCTGAGGTCGTAGACTTCATAGAACGTTATGCTGATGTCGTGTCTGCACCGATTGAAATCAACACTAAAGTAAAGTCGGTTTGTTCTAGAGGAGATAGCTATGAGTTGGAGACCAATCGTGGATTATATAAATGTCGATCGGTCGTGCTTGCCACTGGTGCATGTAATATTGCCAATATCCCAGAACTTTCCAAATCTATACCCACATCCGTTAACACAATCACACCTATTAATTATCAAACACCAGATCAACTAACTGAAGGAGGCGTTCTTGTTGTCGGGGCATCAGCTACAGGAATTCAATTGGCTTACGAAATTCATAAGTCTGGCAGACCGGTGACACTTTCCGTTGGTGAGCATGTGCGTATCCCACGCACTTACAGAGGCCGCGATGTCTTTTGGTGGATGGATGCTACTAGTATCTCAGATGAATGCTACACTGACGTAGATGACATTAATCGCGCCCGTAGCTTACCATCCCCACAGCTTACTGGGTCCCTGAAAAATACTCTATTTGACCTAAACTATCTTCGAACTTTAGGCATCAAAATCATGGGTCGCCTCGTCGGAATTAATAATTCTCAAATTCAATTCAGCGGCTCGCTAAAAAATACCTGTATGCTTGCTGATCTCAAAATGAACAGATTACTGAACACAATTGACGAATGGATTTCGACCAAATCCTGGGACAATGGAATAGAGCCTCCTCATAGATTTCCATCAACTATAGTAGAAACTTCACCCACATTGAGTCTTGATTTCTACAAAAATAATATTCGAACCATTGTCTGGGCGACAGGCTTTTACCCTGATTACTCTTGGTTAAAAATACCCGTCTTGGATCGAAAAGGAAGAATTCGCCATGATGGAGGTATCACAGAATCACCGGGACTCTATCTATTGGGGCTCAATTTCCTTAGAAGACGAAAATCAAGCTTTATACATGGGGCCCAAGATGACGCGAGAGATATTAGTACGCATCTAAGAAACTATTTATGGAGGCAATCATAATTACTAACATTTAAAACATTTAACTCTAAGGACAAAAGATATTCTAACTTAACGGCTCCAGACGTATTAGCTTACCTTTTTTTTCATCAGTTAGGAGGTACAAAAATCCATCTGGTCCTTCACGTACATCACGGATACGGCCATATACATTCTCAAGTAGACGCTCCTCATTTACTACACGGCTATTCTCCAATTCCAAGCGCACCAGTAATTCAAATTTAAGGGATCCGATGAAAATATTTCCCCGCCACTTTGGAAATTTTTCACCATTGTAAAAAGTCATCCCCGATGGGGCAATTGAAGGTGTCCAGTAAAAAACTGGTTGTTGCATTCCAATTTTATGGGTACCCTCGCCAACTGGTTTTCCAGATATGTACTCAGATCCAAAACTAATTACTGGCCAACCATAATTCACCCCTGCCGATAACACATTCAGTTCATCACCGCCACGTGGACCATGTTCATGTATCCATATCCTGTCGCTACCTGGTTCTAGTGCCATACCCTGCGGGTTCCGATTACCATAAGCAAAAATTTCTGGCTGCGCAGTGGCGTTCGCAAGAAAAGGATTATCTTGTGGCGTTGACCCATCGTCCCTAACCCGTATAACAGATCCGGGATGTACTCCAAGATCTTGAGCGGAAAAACGGTACCCTCGATCACCAAGCGTAGCATACAGGTTTCCGGCAGAAGTAAATAGAAGTCGTGAACCGAAATGGACATTTTTCTTCGACTTCGGTACTGCACGAAATATGACCTTGAGATTTGAAAGATGCGCGTCATCAAATTTACCACACGCAATCTCAGTACCTATATTTCGATTATCACCTGCTGAATAACTAAAACAGATCTTTTTATTCACTACGTAATCGGGATGCAGGACCACATCGAGAAGCCCGCCTTGACCTCCGACCGAAATATTTGGAAGACCGCTAACTTCATACAGTTTACTGTTCTTGAACCACAAAAGACGGCCAGTGCGTTCGGTAATTAATAAGTTACCAGTAGGCAAGAAAGTCATAGCCCATGGATGTTCCAAACCATCAATTAAAGTAACCGCTCGGAACATGATTTCATTACTCTTAAACATGCGCGAATCGGCATACAGACACGAATCAAAAATGAAGCTCAAAGCAAATACAGTGGCAAGAAATTTAAAAAAAAACCGTTTATATATCGCTATGTGCGCGTTCATAGTAAAACACTTTTGTCCGATGATGTTAGGTCAAACGCTATACAACATTTGATAAACCGAAAAACTCCAGTACCCATTTTATATGCGATGCATCGGTTTTAATCTGGGGTGACCGATGGGGCTCGAACCCACGACAACCGGAATCACAATCCGGGGCTCTACCAACTGAGCTACGGTCACCATACTGCATACCTCGGATTATCTCGCAAAGTCCTCAAGCATGCTAGCAACAAAACACTATCAACAACTCACTAATTAATACATTTGAGTATCCTGGAGTCCAAAAATAGAGAAGTTGTGGTATAACGGGGTTTTAATAGTCAAATTTGCAGAACACTAAAGGTTCTCTTGAGACAGAAATACGCAGT
>CAYFJI010000106.1:0-6307 GCA_964343365.1 uncultured Acidiferrobacteraceae bacterium | reverse complement strand
ATTAAATTGCAACATCACCAATCTACTAGTCAAGTAAAAAAATAATACCCAATCTGGTATTTCAACGAAGAACTCATTTTTAAAATTAACCCCATATTACCGCCATTACATCGTTAATTCAAATTTAAGAAAACGAATTTTAAATCATTGTTTTTATTATAATTTTACTGTTCCGAAATAGAATTTCGGAACTCAATTTCTTTTTCTTCCATTGAATTATCTTGATCATTATCTAAATGAAAATCTACATGGTGAACAACACCAGTAAAACTAAAAGGCGAAGAATAATCGGCAACTACCGTTGATCCTTGATCGGATCCTATATCCATCCCATAGATCGTCTGTCGCCAAGGCAACATCTCGATATCAATTTGTCCCACTTGATTTTTTTCGATCCAAAGCCTGATTACTCCCTCGTTATCCCTCAATTTCGAATAAGAAAATGCTACGTTCAATTCACCAAGTGGCACTCTTCTATTTGATTTGAGTAATGTAATCTTCTGGTTAATAAAATTGTAAGCAAAGTTTAAAAAACCATCTGCAATCCAGAAGCTAAAGCCGCCAGTTCGTGCACCAACAGCAACAAGGACACCCTCATCACCCTCTTCCTTCCTGATTGAAGCGATCACCCGAAACGATCGATTTCGAAAATCAGGTAAATTAAATCGATCAACATGTCCAGCATTCAGCAAAAATCGGTGATGCCTGCTAGGTGGCTGACTCCTTGGTCGGCGCATGACAAATAGCTCTGCGTTACGATCATCGAGCGGAAGAACATTATAGCGCTCCGCCTCGATCCACCAAAGATCCATCAAATCCTGCAATCGTTCAGGATACTCCGCTGAGACGTCATTCACTTCAGAGAAATCATTTTCAGTATCAAATAGTGACCACACTTCATCTTCATAGCATGATCCAGGAACATGGAGAGTTACAGCCTTCCAGCCATCATGCCAAATACCACGATGACCCATCATCTCATAATACTGGGTAGGATGATTCGTTGGCACGTCAGCCGACTGTTTGCTAAATGTGTATCGAAACGAAACTCCTTCAATAGGTTGTTGAGGAACACCGTTGAAAATCTTGGGTGGAGCTAACCCAATTGAGTCTAAAACAGTGGGCAGGATATCGATAGCATGATGATACTGATTTCTAATAGCCCCGGAATCGGTAACGCCATCTGGCCAATGTACAATTAATGGATCCCGAATGCCGCCTTCATAAGTATATGCCTTATAGTATCGTAAGGGAGTATTGCCAACCTGTGCCCAGCCTCTGGGATAATTGACATGCAGATTAGGCCCTCCGATCTCATCTATACGATTCACCATTTCATTAACCGACATAGGCATCTTGTTGTAATAAGCAAGTTCATTCAGAGTTCCATGTTCGTGTCCTTCCTGGCTAGCACCATTATCACTAAGCACTACCAGAAGAGTATTATCGAGCAAATTTTGGGTATCAAGAAAATCTACCAAACGTCCAATTTGGGTATCTGTGTGACTCAGAAAACCAGCGAATACTTCTTGGAAGCGCGCATAAAGTTTTTTAGCATCACTGCTTAAATCACTCCATGCTTCTATCCCTGGATTGCGTGGCGCAAGTTGGGTATGTTCAGGAACAATACCAAGGTCAAGCTGACGATTAAACCAACGCTTGCGAACCTCATCCCAACCATCATCATATGCACCCCGATATTTATCAATATATGGAGCCGGCGCCTGGTGTGGCGAGTGCGTAGCACCAAACGCGAGATAAGCAAGAAATGGACGCCGAGGGTCAGCAGAATGTTGCGCTGAGATCATTCCGATAGCCTGGTCGACCATATCTTCCGAAATGTGGTAATCCGGATCAGATGGCGGATTAACCTGCTGATTATCAATAACTAATTCTGGAGAGAATTGGTCAGTAGCGCCACCAAGGAATCCATGAAATCGGTCGAAACCGCGACCTAAGGGCCAATTATTAAATGGGCCCGCTGGCGAGCAATCTTCCATATTAGCTAGATGCCATTTACCAAGAGCGAACGTCGAATAGCCATTACTACTAAGTATCTCAGCCAAGGTAGCTGCAGTTGGTGATATTTCTCCTCTACAATTACTAAAACCAGTATCAACATTTGTCAAAAATCTCATGCCCACACTATGGTGATTCCGTCCAGTAAGTATGCAGGCTCGGGTGGGTGAACAAAGGGCTGTAGTGTGAAAGTTCGTATAGCGCAATCCATTACTTGCTAATCGATCGATATTGGGCGTCTCAATATCACTACCAAAGCATCCCAAATGAGCGAATCCTGTATCATCTAGAACAACCAAAACAATCGATGGCGCCTCTCGTGGCGCTTCTACAAGCGGCTTCCAGGAAGGCTTAGTAGTCTGCCAAGTAATTGCCATTTTCTTATGATCAACCCTGTTTTCTTAATAGCCTGTTGAGTATATATTAGAATCCAGACAGGGTATTAGATGTGCTGGTCTAGAGGTCGAGAGCGCAACGAAAACCTATGTGGCTAGTCGAAATATTGGGAGAAGTTTGGGTTCGAGCAGACACTCGGTACCGTTCACAATATGAAGCATGACATAAAAAAGAGCCGCCACGAATCACTTTATTGACACCTGAATCTGGTCCCCTAGGATTAATGCGTGTTGCCTTAAGATCTCTTTTATGCCAGGAACTGCTCCACCAATCAGAGCACCATTCCCAAACGTTCCCAGACATGTTGAATAATCCGAATCCATTTGGTTCAAAGCTATTCACAGGTGCAGTGCCAAAATAACCGTCTTCACCAGTGTTAACTTGAGGGAAATCTCCCTGCCAAATATTGGTTTGATGTTTTCCATTAAAAAGCAATTCGTTGCCCCAAGGATACAATCGATCTTCAAAGCCACCTCGTGCCGCTTTTTCCCACTCGCATTCCGTCGGAAGCCGTTTACCACTCCATTTAGCAAATGCCGAAGCGTCATTCCAGGATACATGAACAACAGGGTGTTCGGCCTTATCAATGATTGAAGAACCTGGGCCATCTGGAGTGCGCCAGTTGGCATTTTTTACAGCTAACCACCATGGCGCTTCAACAACACTACGATTAACAATAAAAGATTCGCTGGCTGGGTGCAATTGGGCGGCAAATATGTAAGACCATCCTATCCTTTCAGCATCGGTTATATATTTTGTTTCCTTAATGAATCGTGAAAATTCGATATTAGAAACTGCCTTATCGTCCATCATAAAGGAATCAATATGAACAATTCGTATCGGGCCCTCACCATCTTCAAATCCCATCGGAATATTTGACCCCATTCTGAAACTTCCGCTAGGAACAAATGACATATCCGTGATATCAAAAGACGGGGCGTGATCACTTTCTAAAATGCGATCAAAAAACGGCTGATCCTGGCGTTGCGGACAGCAACACCGATGCGATTGATTCCGCACCTTAGGGTCATCTTGTTTTTCTGAACTCGTGGTAGTTAAAATCATCAATCATTGATATCATTTATATTAATGACATTATAGCGGTATACCACCAAAAATCTGCTTATGGAGCGTTAAAACGTGAAAATTCGAAAGCGCCATGTTGATCACTACATCACTCACGGCTATGCCATTGTTGAGAATTTTTTAACAAAAGAAGAGCTTGAGGCGATCCGAACCGAATTAAAAGAACTTCTTCCAGGTTGGGTCGAATTCTGCGACGATCCCACTCTACAAAAACCAAGAGGTTGGGATCAAGACTTTTACTTTAACGATAGCTCGTCAACAAAGTTTCCCTATCCTGGAAAGGCCTTAAACTCCGTAGTATTTCATCCAGAATTTAGGAAATTTGCTAAAATGATGACTGGCGGCAATGAGGTAAAGTGCGATGAATCATCCCTAAGCGCTAAATGTAAAGGCAATCCAAGAGATGAAAATCAACCGATGCACTGTGACTTTGGCAATCACACTCTGGCCTACCCTCCCAACATTCCGGCTTACTGGCAAACAACATTCACTGTTTTTTACACTGATGTCGACCTTGATCATGCTCCAACAGCAATTTGTCCGTGGGAGCATTATCGTGACGATTTTGTTCTAACGCGAGTGTGTCCAAAAAATGAGCGGCCAGAGCTCTATAACAACGAGATCAAGGCAACTGTTCCAGCAGGATCGGTAGTAATGTATAGTCATCGCACATACCACCGTAGTACCAAATTTAATAAGGATGTAGGAAGGCTCGGACATTGGATAAGCTATTCACCAATTGAGTGGAGTTGGCTTGGCCATGATGGGTTTTCCAAATATGGTGGCAATCTCAGAGGAACCCCAGATAACTTCCACTCATGGATGGAGTCAGCAACACCGGAACAGCGTAGCGCTATAGGTTTCCCATTACCCGATCATTCATATTGGACAAAAGAAACGATTGCTGGCGTTTCACTCCGTTATCCGGGCATGGACATGACCCCATACGAAGAAGGTATATCAACCTAATTTGATACCTCGCGTTGCTAATGTTACCGCATATAAAGAAGTAGACGCGCAAATAAAAAGCCTATTCCGTTTTGTTCCACCAAAAGTTAAATTGGAAACCCATTCAGGAATTTTAATTCTTCCTAAAAAAGTTCCATCCGAATGATAGCAATGGACACCATCTCGTGCACTAGTCCATATACGACCTTCTTCATCAAGCCTAAAGCCATCAAAAAAACAATTTGGGCAATCAATAAAAACCTCCCCGCCAGTCAATGTTAAATCATCACCGACTGAAAAACGGCGAATATGAGGAGGGCCTGTATCATCATTTGATTCACCTGTATCCGATACATAAAGAAATTTCTCGTCTGGCGAAAATGCTAAGCCATTAGGTTGTAAAAATTTAATATTGAATTGACGAATATCACCACTGCATGGATCCACCCTATAAAGATAACATCCTTCAATCTCGCTTTTTGCCGCATCACCCTCATAATCATTCATGATTCCATACATAGGATCGGTGAACCAAATACTACCGTCTGTATGTTCAACAATGTCATTCGGCGAATTAAATCTCTTACCTTTGAACTTATCTGCTATGACATTTAAGCTGCCATCAAATTCCGTTCTGACTACACGACGGGTTTGATGTTCGCAAGTCAATAACCGACCTTTTTGATCTACAGTATTCCCATTAGCATTGCTAGATGGCTGTCTAAACACAGAAACTGAGCTATCAGTTTCATCATAACGTAACATTCTATTGTTGGGGATATCAGACCAGACTAAATAACGGCCTGCTGCAAACCAAGCCGGGCCCTCACACCAATCTGCACCAGTCCACAACCGTTTGATTCGCGCGTGACCCAAGATACAGTGCTTAAAACGATCATCTACAATATCGTATCCAGTACCTTCAATTTCTCCAAACATCTAATTCCTCTTTTTATTTTAAGGGTTGATTAAAAATCGACTTCAATAATCTATGGTCTACAAAAAATCATTTATATATCGTCCATTGATAATTAGTACTACAGCTCTTCATAAATTGCAGTAATCATGCCGCGACCAAGTGTTCTACCAAACATATTAAATCCACAAACGGCTGCAGATGAATCTTTATCAATCGGCATGGTTTCTATGCTGAGTGCATGGACAACAAATATATACCTATGAGGCCCATGTTTCGATGGTGGCGCAGCACCCACATAACCAAATAAACCTGCATCATTCTTCAAGTGTTTGGCGCCTTCCGGTAACGCGTTATGGCACGTAGTTCCCGATCCCTCGGCAAGCTCTCTTATGGTTGGTGGTATGTCATATACTATCCAATGCCAAAACCCACTCCCAGTAGGTGCATCTGGATCAAAACAAGTTACAACAAAACTTTTTGTTTCCGAAGGCGGATCAGACCAACTAAGATGGGGTGAAATATCATCTCCGCCAGCACCCATAATGCCAGACACTTGAGCTAAAGACATGCTCTCACCATCATTTATATCGTTACTATTAAGTTGGAAAGTTGGAACAGAAGGCAAAAAACTATAAGGGTTAGAAGATTTATTCATAATTTCCTCATAACGCTAGATAAATTAATTTTCGTCATTGATAAGCATATTTTAGACTTAAATTACCTTGTGGCGAAAAAATATCGTGACTTCGATAAAACATCTAAGTGGTTACTATACTTACCAACATCTTGTTTGCTAAATTCTAACGATACTTATTTTACGATTTGAGCTGACAAAAAAATTATTAGGCTACTAAGACAAAACATAATGCCAAAAATCGATTCCGCTATTTTAGACTTGGATTACCATAAGTAATTTCGGCATAGGCAGAATGATTATGA
>CAYFJI010000105.1:0-6464 GCA_964343365.1 uncultured Acidiferrobacteraceae bacterium | reverse complement strand
TTTGATTTTCTTCCGATCTCTTTCTTTCTGCGGCTGCAAGGCTATTGGTTTCCTTTTTAAGTTCAGACAGAGCCAGCGCCTGAGCACTGCCCCCTAGTTTCCCCATATCTTTTCCGGCGAGAGCTTTGTCCTGCACCAGTTTCAAGAAGCGTTTCTGTACTTCTGTCAGTTCTTTGCCAGCGGCAATTCGAGCTTTAATAGCAGAGACCTGGCGCTTAATGAATTCTTCAAATTTGCCCGTACTTGTTTTATTAAACTTCTGTATTTGCTGGTGCTCGTTTTCGGCCTTTATCAAGTCTTTTCGGGCAACAAGAAGCTTGTCTAAGAATTCAAGTTGCTTGCCTTCTTCCCCACCCATAGCATCTATGAGCTTTTTCTGAGCGTCACCAAGCTTACTAGGAAGTTTTTTGTCCTTTGACGCTCTTTTATCTATCCCATGTTTGGCCTGTGCAATTCCGGTGAGTTCTGTTAATCTCTTCTTTTCTTTATTATCTAAGCCGACACTTAATTGTTTCCCTGACAGTTTATCTATCTGTTGCTCTAACTCTTTAATGCTATCAATCATCGCGAAAACAGAATCCAAGGCCTTGTCAAGGCCTTCGGCGCGAACCTTGTCTAATCCTGAGAGGGCAGAGTTCAATTTAACGGTTGAACCGTGAGCACCTCGCGCAACGCGAGATAGGGCTTCGACCTTTGAGATGATGTCGGTTACGCCCAGTCTTGCTTCTATTTGTCCTTCAGCCATTTAGCTATCCCGCTGCCTTGTTATTCTCGCGCTGTATACGTTCCATCTCATAACGCTCATAGGCGTTACGAGCGGAGGTGATGATATCAAAAGCTTCTAAGGTGTCACGTAAAGACATATTGAAACCGAGTATCTCAAAACGTAGAGATTCATTGGATATATCGATCTTATACTCAGAAACCGAAGTCTGTGCCGATATGAGAGAGGCCATGACCTCATCCGCGAATGCGGTAGGGCAGACCTCTCGGAAATACGACTGTAAAATCTGGAAGGCAGAGTAGTGAGGAAGCGCCTCGGACAGATCCCAGAGCACTTGCAAGAAACCCTCTGCATCCAGGAACCGCAGTTCATCTGCTACCCGGCCGGAAGTGTCTGAATCGACCTTATGGTCGCGTGTGAAACGCGGAACTTTAAAGTAATCGCCTTCTGCTTTGCCCCGATCCCCATTGGGGAAGGCGTCAAAGAGGAAGCATGTGCGCTTATGGGTCGAATAAAGCTCTGCGTAATGGCATACACTACAGTTGTAGGTACGCATTAGCTCGGCTTTATTCGATTTCCATAACGCGAACCACGTGAGTAGTTCTAGTTTTTTTTAGCGCCCCGATCCAACTTTACAGGGTTATTTACCGCACCGAAGAGCTCGGACAAGACATCCGGTGGCAACTCGGTAACGACATCGCCCAGTAGGTCGGGATCTTCGATAACGTCTATATATCCGTTATCATCGACCAGTTTTTCAACCTGGGGCCGACGCTCAATGTATTCTTCCGAAAAAGCCCAGTTCTCGACCTTGGAGCATACGGTCATGAACTCTTCTTTGTCGGCGGCACTGAGGACTCGGTCATCATATTCCCGTGTACCGTCACGACCATCCTTAGCCGCCCTCGCGTATCGTCGGATCGTCTTATTTGAGTCGTCGTTATTCTTACATGTGAGCCAGAAGATGGTTTGCTCATCTGCTGACAGACCTCTATCGTCTTCACAGACGTAGGGGACGGGTTTTCTTGATACACCCTTCATAGGTTCTCTCCTCCACCATGGGGTTGAATAAATGCCCTAAGCGTCAGGGGTCGCCTCTGGATCAGATTCGGTTACCCTGACAACCTTAGAGTCCTTTTTGGCTTTCTTGCCCGATCCAGACTTTTCCTGAACATCGTCCCAGTCTGGATCGTCTATCAATCGAAGCGCTTCTGCTTCAGAAAATGCTTCGATAGCGCCATTCACTGTACGGATATAGTTACCATCCTGTCGAGAAACGGTAATATCCTTCCACTTATGTTTGAATAATGCCAACGTAGTAACCTCTCTTCCTAGCTATGCGTTTCGTAGCCCCACGACTTTGCGACATTGTCATCGGTATACTGAAACTTGATAGCATGGTTTACAATGCTATCCGTTCCTGCGGTGAACTGATTCATGCCCCGGAAGGATATCGTCATCGTCGCCTCGGTGTCGCCCCCGACAGTAACATCGGTGATGATCGCGTTGACGCTGATTCGCAGATCCTGCGCGGTTTTGATGGCATCGTAGGTCACTGTGTTGCCACTACCCAAGTTGTCACTGGAAAAATCAGTACTGGGTATCGTCAACGTAGTGTTGCCACCGGATGCGGCTGTTGCCGTGTATTCTATCTGCGTCTCTGCTCCCGAATCCAGTGTAGCATGAACCACGCCCGAAGAGCCAAGAGTGGCTGTTACGTCGCCACTAAGTACTATCGCGGTGACAGTACTATTGTAAGCTGCCGTAGTTGTAGTACTTGCAGTTTTGAGTACAACAGCATCGCCGGGACTAGCCGTGACGCCGCTGACCCAACCGAATGTCAGGAGCCGTGGGGTGAAGGTTGAGGTGACACCGGAACCAGATCCTACACCGGCGTCCGCCATCAGGTCTTGGAACTTATTGAGCGTGACACTTGCAGCGTTGGTGCCCTTACCAAGCATGGGTATTGTAAAAGACCCATCAACAGAGTAATTGCCCAAGACCAGGTTGAGCGGAAAGAAGGTATTGAAGCGGTTAGGCGTCACCTCTGCGGTGCAGTTGATGTCAAAGGACTCGCAAGCGAGAGCTACATCATTAGTTCCGTCATTGAATGTCACAACGGAATCCTGAAGCAGATAGTTCTTCTTACCATCGAGGCCGAAGATGGTGCTTTCCGATCCTCCTACGATGTCAGGGCTATCTCCGCCCACTTTGAAATCGGTAACAGCCAAGCGGCCCGAGAGGCCCAAGCCCATCGTCAGCGGCTCCGTCTGCGAAGCACGGATAGTCAACGAGGTGCCTACGCCGTCAGAGAGGAGATGGCTGTTCGCTGCTGTAGCCGAAATCTTACGCAGGAACGATCCGTAATAGAGCGGATCAGATCCGTCCGTATTCAGCGGAAAGGTTGCCCTTTTCTGAGCGACATTCGCGGTAGTTCCAGCATGTTTAGCCTGCTTCATACCCGCTTGAAAGAACAGGGCCGCAGCATGAACCGCCGACTTACCCGTCGCAATGAAGTCGAAGGTAGCCGTTGGATTCTGGCCGGCGCGGAATATATTAGAAGCCTCGTTGGCTCCACCTACGCGAGAGGTAGCGAAACCATCCGTCTTCTCTACCTCAATGGTTTCCTGGCCGGTAGAAATTCCCGGGTTACCTACAACAGGCATACCGAAGATCATTGTCGTGCCGCTAGTGACCTGACCTATCTGCATCCCCTGCGTAGTTGCCCCTGGTGTACGATTTATAAAATGCTGATTGCCGCCTATTTCAACTGAATCTGCATTGCTTTCGGATGTTGGAGCGCCTGCATTGGTGTGCGAAGCAACGTTGACGTTATCAGCGCTATCGCCACCAGTCCCCGAAAGTTTGGCAAGGTCAAGTGGCCCTTTCCTGACGGACAGGGCATATCGATCTTCCCATAGTGCATGTATAGCCATTGTTCGTTCCTTTCAACTATCCGTCAAGAGTGTTGACGTTAGGGCTATTTGGAGTGCCGACTCTCGGCCTCCAAGGTTAATTCCGTTAGGTATATCAGTTCGTTTTCGTCCGCCGCACTGCTGAAGCTTATATCGCTTACGCGACTGTCGGTGCATGTCCCGCTCCAGTTGGCTTCGGACTGTAGTGCATCCTTTACAGGTTCCAGTAGGGAGAGGTGACTGGTCAGTGTGTTGTCGGATGCACTAGCCACCTTGCTCATCATCTGTATACTGAAACGAGTGCTTATCTGATCGCGCCCCGAAGAGCGCTCATCGATCTCCTCACGATCCGCTTCTACGGTGATGGCGGGGAGGAGCCTGTTGGCCACATTGCCCCAGTTTTCCAGTAGGATCTGCGAAAAGCCGGAGAGAGTGCTCGCCTTGAGGCCATTGAGCTTGCTGTGGATGTTGGACGCGATAGTATCGATGCGCGGATTATTTACTATCGTTGACGCTACCGTCCTACTGGGCAATGTCTCCTGACTGTAGTAGCTGACCGTTATCTCGGCTCCCTCGCGCTCATTGTCATACTCGATGCCGCCAAAGTCCACATCATACACTGTCGGGTTGCCGTTCCCATCGTTCAGTGCTCTGTCGCCTCTTAGCGTCTCCACAATTGCATCGGCATACTTTTGAAGGTTTATCGTGTCGCTTTTCTTTCGGCTGTCTACAAACACAAACACACTCACACTTCGACTCACGTAGGCGCATAGTCCCTGCTGTTTTATGATCTCTTCCCGCACGGGAATGATCGTGATGATGGGAAGCTGGAATCGTTGCGGCAGGATGCCGCGCTTCACCTGTCGCACCCCATACAAGGGCTGTCCTGTGGCCGTCTTCGACTGCAATAGCGTCTTCACTCGACCTATCAAGTCGCCCATGTTGGTTTCGTACGCCATGCTACCTCATCCTCGCCCTTCGTTGCGCCACGCTCTGTCGTATGGACTTGGTCGCATTGAGGAAGGCTTGTACGCCTTCCCGTTCCAATCGCAGCTGATTTTCGATACCAATCAGATCAAACAAGCTTGACACATCGCGCCCAGGTATATCTTCAATTAGGAGACTCTCTGCAGCTTTGGTTCTCGCGGCCCGGCGCGTCTTTAGGGTGGCCATAGTAGTCTTCTTCTTCCCCGGCTTAGTTAATTTTCCGCCAGCAATTATCCATGCCGTGAAGACCTTTTCAAAAAACCTGTAATCCTCTGCTTTCAAGTAAAAGAACTCGCGCCCTGGCACTACGGGCCTGTTCTTCTGTTTTTTCGGGCCGACTACTGTCTTGTCGCCCACAGGTTTATTGTGAACTTTAAACTTCACCTTTTCCATTTTTCTGAGGCCGATAGGTTGAATAACTATCTTACCTTTACCACTGACCTTAAGCTGTAACTTCTGGGAGTAGCCCGTAGGGCGCTTTTCTGTGCTCGGAGCCACTTCGCTCATATTGCCCACTACCGACCCAAAGAGATCACCCGAATCGATAAGGGTCAGTTCAGTGAGTCCGCGAACGTTTCCACCTTGTTCAACGCGGCGGCGTTTCCCCGTCCTGCTTATTTCCAAGTCTGCACTAGGTGCTTGCAATATTTTCTGACGCCGCTTGTCGAAGTCGGCAACAGTTTCGCCTTTTTTCCTTCGCTTAGGCAGCTTAGTTCCTCGGGCCTGTGCTCCTCTCTTCTGTCGCTTCTTCAAAGTAGAAGGGGACAGGGGAGGCCAACTGGCACCAGAAGCATCCTCAGCTTCTTGAAAATTCATAGCGACCCTAATTGAGGCCATCGCCGCCAGCCTATTGCGAAGATGAGGCCCCCATTTTTTGTGAGTCGCGATATTGCGAACAATCTTTACTTGCTGTGCCATAGTCGGCAGCAAGGGTGCATCTGAGTTAGGCCACTGCATATAAATGGTCATAGGGCCAACATTTGGGCCATCTTTGAAAACATTGGCCCATTTATGACTTGCTTGTGTGAGCGCTGCTCGACGTGCTTTTTCGCCTAACTTTTCATACTTCTGTTTGACATCACTGTGACTCTTCCAACCACGGTATCGTCCCTGGGGTTTAACAAAACGTCCAGATGCTTTGGATAGGCGAGAAAATCTCCCATGAGGACGGGCTTGTCTTTTTCTAGCCATTTAGCCCCAGTATTTCAGCCATACCGGCCCGTAATAGAATCCATAGCCACCGGGTGAGGAGTCATCCCATGGCGTCATCTCGTTGTCGGCAAACTTCGTCACGTTGCGTCCCGTGATGTCTACGGTATAGGCTATGCCTTGCGGCGTGATGTCTCTGGGCGAGAAGCTATCCAGCTGAAGGCCGTCATCTTCATAGGGCCGCTGCAGCCTATTGAGCAGATCGCGTCCCGTTTCGAAGAAGTCATCGCCTTGATCAGAGGGAACGCCTTGACTGACTGATTTGAGCATCAGCCCCGCTGATAAGAGGGCAGATATCGATACGATCAGCGGCTTGGCCCTATATACATTTATAGTGAAGGTGTCTCCGGCAGCGGGGGTGCCGCTCCAGTTTCCCGCAGGGATCGTCAGGTCGCCGTTGGTCGATGATGGACTGGTAGATATCGTGCCCGACCCCTGACTGCCCTCCAGGTCGGAAGTGATGGTGTAGTCGGTAGCATCCGAAAAGGTCACGGTATAGGTCGCCGTCTTGTCGGCGGTAGTCGCTACCGTCACATCGCTCAGGCTTGCACTTCCGCTATTGCCATCGATGCCGTCATCGGGCAGGGCAAACGGAGCCAGCGGCGGGCCATTCCACGGAGGAGTCTCGT
>CAYFJI010000104.1:0-6468 GCA_964343365.1 uncultured Acidiferrobacteraceae bacterium | reverse complement strand
TTGATACAAATACACTTGATATAATGAAACGAGCAAATATCAAATTTGATTCATTTTCAGAATTAACAGAAACTTTTCGGGCCAATAACATACCAACGTATACTGAATTGATCATGGGACTTCCAGGTGAAACACTTGATACATTTAAACAAGGATTAGAAAATATTGCGCATACAAAGATTGATACAGTTTTCATATACCATTGTAGTGTACTTCCAAATGCACCAATGAACATTCCAGAATATAGAGAAAAATATGGAATAAAGCTGGTCAAATCACCAATAATGTTGGTACATTCTTCTATACATAATAGAGGAATCCAAGAATACGAATATCTTGCAACTGAGAATAATACATGTTCTTTGGATGAATTAAAAGAAATCTATCTTTATTCATGGTCATTCCTAACACTACAGAGTCTTGGAATTCTTGAATATGTTACATCGTATTTTAACAAAGCACATAATTTACAATTTATGAAATTTTATGAGAAATTTTTAGAATTTGCAAGAAAGAATAATTCAATATTTAGTAATGAGTTAGATAAAGTAATCAAATTTAGAAATGATGGTTATTCAGGAAAAGGATGGGATCATCATGATACAGAATTAGGAGAGATTATTTGGCCAATTGAAGAAGCAAGTTGGCTACGATTAACGAAAGACAAGAGAGTATTAGAGGATACAATTTTTGATTTACTAGTTTACATTAATTACGAATGTGAGTTGGATGCATCAGAAAAGATTCTGAGAGATTTGGCCAAGTTTCAAGTTTTCATTCTTACTACTCGCGACTTTAAAGATGAAATAAAGTCATTAAAATTTGAATTTGATTGGAAAGAATTTTTCGTTGGAAAAGATTGCGATTTGATAGAAAAAGAATGCCTTTATGAGTATAGAAATCCAATAAATGAAAATGATCCAATAAAGTGGGGATATAAGACAATTTGGTATGGTAGACGTTCACGAGATTACAAATGTCACCCTGAAAATCTCAGTAGAACAGATTCAAAAAATCAAAAGCATTTGAATAACAAAGACTCAAAATCTGTTGAATCAACTCATTCAACAATGGGAATTTAAAAGAAAAAATTATGTTTTTGGGTTATAATTTATTTCAAAAACTTTTACGTGGAATTTTTCGAATCCATTATCTTCCGAATCAAATATTTTTTTGAGTTGAGGATAATCATTCTCATTTTCATAAATTTTTTCTAAATATGGATACCATTCCATATTAACACCAGTTTTATTAATCGAAACATAATTTAGATTGTTTTCTTTAGAAACTAAAATAAAATTTTCAAAATCTGTTGCGTATAGATTTACTACATTAAGATTTGTTGTTCCATCCCACCACACATTCACATTTTTAGTGATTCCAAATTCTTTAAAATTATTTGGCGGTTCATTAAGAGTTACATACATTAAACTTTGTAATGTATAACCTGCATCAAGTATCTTACCATTAAATTTTTCATTTATTATTTCAGAAAATAATAATTTTTCATTTTCATATTCTGTATCTGTTAATTCATAATATGATGTATAAACTATAGATAAAATGAATGTAATAGATATGATGACAACAAATGATATGTTTTTTTGTTTTTTACTGAATGAAAATGTGCTTAGGCCATAGTGTGTTAGTCGCTCAATCGGTATAACAGAAAATATAATTAGGTTTGGTATTAGAAAATACAATAATCTTTTTTCAGGTACAATAGAGAAATATATAACAAATATTGCTAGTGAAGAGAAAATCCATATCCAATTACTTTTTAAGAATTTTTTAGATTGATCAAATGCACGTATTGAGAAAAAAACTCCTATCGGGAATAAAACTAACATGTATGGAAATAAAATTTTGTATATTGATTGCCCAATATTTAGAATTCCATGTAAAACGAACTTATCCAGAAAGGACATAACTCCATTATCATTGATATAATCTAATCCAGAATAATTTTGGGTAGATGTATTTTCTGCAACAACTGATACATAATTTTCTAGAAAGATAGTATTTGATTGAGAGAAATAGAAGGGATCACCAAATTGATCATATCGTTGGATTAGGGTTGGACTAATGACTAAAAGAAATACTAACAATGCAAGAAGAAATTTTCCAAATTTTTTCTTAGAGTGATTACTATTGTAAAAGTACAGAATTGAAATTATTATTAAGACAATAATTCCATTAAATCTAACCCAAAACATAAGACCTGCAGTGATAAAAGCTAAGTATCGTATTCTATTATCTTGGTTTAATATGAAATAGAAACTTAAGATCGAGAATAGAATGAATAATGGTTCAGAAATTCCTTGAACAGAATTATAATTCAAGTGGGGTTGAAATGCAAATAAACATGAGGCAGCAAGGGAAAATTTTTCATTAAAGAATTTTCTTGCTAGAAGATACATTGGATATATAGAAATTGATGAAACAAGAATACTCAACACTCTAGCAGTATTGATATAATCAAGTGGTTCGTCTGAGTCTAGAAGTAACATGAAGGGAGACAAAAAGATGGACCAACCTAAAGTCTTACGTTCATTTTCAGAAAAATCACCATTGGTGTGTGCTATTGCTCGAATAACATAACCATAAGTATCTTCTACAGGTAAGGATGAGAAATCTATTAAGTATAATTTGAATCCTAAAGAGACTATCATAATTATTACTAGGATCGATAGGATTTTCTTTTTTGAAAAATTTAGGGAATAATCTGATGCTAACACGTTGATTCACATTTTATAATCATATTTAAATCAGTGAACATTTTTTATCGGTTATAATTTTCGTGCTTTTAAAATAACTGTCTGACCAAAAGGAAATTTAATTTTTGATTCTATTTTAAGAAAATTGCCCATAAGAGATGAGAAAAATGAATTTGTAGATTGTTTGAAGTCAAGATCAAGGATTTTGAAGAATACTAACCAACCAAAGAACCCAAAGATATTCCAATATCTAATTTCTTCAATTTCAAAACCTGCATTAATTACTACTTTTGAGATTGATTTTTTTGTATATCGTCTTACATGACCTTCTTTAATATCAAATTTTGATAAGAGTGAAGGAAAAGCGGGTACAGTTATGACTAAAGTACCATTTGGTTTAAGCAATGAATTCAAAATATGTAATGCTAAGTTATCATCTTGGATATGTTCTATAACCTCCGAACATAAAACAGTATCAAATTTATTTTTATATTCTGTCCAAGATGATTCTTTTGTTAGATCTGCTTGGAAAAAACTTAAGTCGGGATTTTTTTTCTTTGCGTGTTCAAGATTGCCTTTTGAAAAATCAATTCCCATAAATTCAAATTTTTCTCTTGGAAAATTTTTTAGTAATAATCCATTTCCACAACCAACTTCTACAATTTTTTTACCTTCAAATAATTTTAAAAGTAAATTAGTCTTTTCTTTCATCCATAATGAATATTCATTATCTAAAATATTGAAAGATTCTTCATAAAATTCATAATCATCAGTTTTCATTTTTTCTGACACCAATAAAAGAACTCAGAGAGGATTTGTTTACTAAGATCAGCTCCTACGTGTAATGGTCTCATTTTACGTTTTCCTCCGATTCTTGCACCTTCATTTCCAACTAATTCACATATTTTTTGTCTTCTTTTTAATCCTCTAATACTCATGAGTTGAGTTGAACCCATTTGTAGAGAATCAAAATTTAATTCGTGAAAAGCTTTACGTGTGATTATTCTACTTTCATTTAGACTATCAGTCCAATGACCTCCAAAGAAAACGTTGACAAGGAATGCAAACATTTTATTTCCAAAATAATCAATTAGTTTTCCCTTTATTCCAACCGCATCTAGATTCTTTGAACCTTTTCCAAATCTAGAAATCAAAACTTGATCATATCCTTCTTTCATTTTATTAATTAGTCTAGGAATTTCCTCAGGTTCATGATTTCCATCAGGACCAAAAATTACAATATTATCAGAATTTGTTGCATCAATACCTGTTACAATTGCATCGCCATGACCTCTTTTTTCTTGGATTTTTACATCAAATCCCATTTTTTGAGCTTCTTCAACAGTTCCATCAGTTGAACCACCATCAATTACCAGGATCTCATCAGCCCAAGATTTGTTAATTTGTGGTAGAATTACCTTTATTCCGTCAATTTCATTTAGTGTTAAAATCAATAATGCAGTAGACAATCTAATCTAAATCTAATAAGATGAAAGATAATCGTTACTATCACAATATACAATACAATTTGTTCGTACAGTTATTATAGAAAATAGCTCTAAAAATCATAGTTTTGTCGAAATTTAAGATAAGAGTGGCTCAGCCAAATGTATTAGAAGAAGACGCTAAAGCAATGTACGATGCTGTGATTACAAATCATTTGGGTCCAGGGCCAATTGTTGAAGAATTTGAAAATCAAATGGCAAAATATCTTGGAGTCAAAAATTCGATTGCAGTAAATTCAGGTACCTCTTCAATGTTATTATCATTAGACGCATTAGACATCAAAGGGGGTCATGAAGTTATTACTACACCATTCACTTTTGCAGCAACCTCAAATGTAATTATTCAGAGACAAGCACGTCCAGTTTTTGTAGATATTGAATCTGAGACATTCAATTTGGATCCAAAAAAAATTGAATCTGCAATTACAGATAAAACAAAAGCCATTATGCCAATTGATTATGGTGGACAAAGTGCAGAAACGATTGAGATTAATGAGATTGCAGAAAAATATGGATTGTCTGTAATTGAAGATGCTGCACCAGCACTAGGCGGTATTCATAAAACTAAGAAAGTGGGTTCAATCAGCACTATGACTGGTTTTTCATTTGGACCAGATAAAAATTTGAATACTGGTGAAGGGGGAATGATTGTTACAAATGATGATGAACTTGCAGAAAAATGTAGAGTTTTAAGAAAAAATGGAGCAGATACAAGATATCATCATGTAGAAATTGGATGGAATGCCAAAATGCCAGATCCTAATGCAGCGCTAGGAATTTCACAGTTGAAAAGAATAGATAAAATTTTAGATAGAAAAAATGATTTAGCTGAATATTATAATATGAAATTAAAAGAAATCCAAGACATTACAACACCTATTGTCTGTAACTATAACAAACACACATTCATGTTATACGTCATATTATTCAAGGATAATCATTTAAGGGAAAAAGTTAGACTTGAGTTAGAACAACAAGGTGTAGAGACAAGAATTAATTTCCCACCATTGCACTTACAACCAATTTATAAAAAATTATTTAACTTTGCTAGTGGTATGTTACCAATTTGTGAAGATATTTCAGGAAGAGTTTTAGGATTACCTATATTTTTAACCATGTCAAACGAACAACAAGATTACATTACAGATATAATTAAAAAAACAATTAAGGGTTAAGATGTATTCAGATAAAAAAATTCTTGTTACAGGAGGAACAGGTATGATTGGTTCTCATTTAGTAGAACTACTAGTAGAGAAAGGAGCAAATGTTCGAATTATCGAACATATTCGAGAAATCCCTGATGAATTAAAAAAATTAGATATAGAAATTATGTCTGGAGATTTGACTGATAGAAAATTTTCTGATGATGTAGTTAAAAATATGGATTATGTTTTTCATTTAGCAGCATATACGGGGGGATTAGGTAGAACTAGCACTCATCCTGCAAGCACACTTACTCCAAATCTTATCATGGATGGGAATATTTTAGAAAGTGCAAAAAATGAAAGAATCGATAAGTTTCTCTATGCAAGTTGTACATGTATTTATCCAAATGATGACAAAACGTTGGAAGAAGGAGATGCATGGAAAGGGAATCCACCAGAAGCACATGCATCATATTCATGGTCAAAGCGAATGGGTGAGAGACAGGCAATAGCATTTCACAAAGAATTTGGAATGGATATAGCAATTGTTAGACCATCAAATTCTTATGGTCCTAGAGATAGTGATGATCTTGAAACAGCACATGCTTTAGGCTCTTTGATAATGAAAGCAATCAAGAAAATGGATCCTTTTGTTATTTGGGGAGATGGTAGTCCAATTAGAGAGTACATCTATGCGAAAGATGCCGCAAGAGGAATGTTACTTGCAATGGAGAATTATTGTGTAGGAGATCCAATTAATCTGGCTAGCGGGGAATTTGTTTCTATAGATGAATTAGCAAAAAAAATTCTGAATATTACAGATATGAATCCTGAGATAAAATTTGATAAGGATAAACCATCAGGTCAAAAACGTAGAGTATTATCAAATAAAAAAGCTGAAGAGAAGATTGGGTTTAGAGCAGAAACATCTTTAGATGTCGGAATTGAAAAAACAATTAACTGGTATAAACAGAGATTAGGAATATAAAAAAATGAAATTAAAAGATAAGAGAGTATTAGTTACAGGTGGTGCAGGCTTTATCGGTTCAGAGGTTGTATCACAGTTAGTCAAACACGGTGCAAAAGTTACAGTTTTGGATA
>CAYFJI010000103.1:0-6553 GCA_964343365.1 uncultured Acidiferrobacteraceae bacterium | reverse complement strand
TACTGGAAGTCCCCGCCATGATAAATTTTTTACCTATAATAATAAAAAAAAATCTGGTAAAATTTTACTTGCAACAACAGTGATATCTAATTATGATACTAATTTTTCAACTATAGATTATTTCATTAAATTTAACGAGTTTGTTAAAGAAGTGTATAGGGTGATTAAAAAATTTCCTGACAAGGAATTAATTGTTAAACCTCATCCTGTTAATGATTCTTTAAATGATATTATCAATGTTTTACACGAAATTGATCCAAAAATAAAAATTTCACATACACAAAATCTTGAAAAACTAATCGCTGACTGTGATCTGGTTATTACCTTCAATAATTCCACAGTAGCTTTGGAATCCATAATACTTGACGTGCCTGTGATTACACTACAAGTTGAAGAATGGGCTAATGATATATCTATTGTAAATTCTGGTGCAATTATGGCAATCTCTGAAATATCTGAGATTGAAGGTGGAGTTAAAAAAATTCTCTCTGATGACGATTATAGACAAAAACTTATTCACAAATCCCGAGAATTTGTAAATAATTACATGAGCTATCAAGGTACTGCATCTTCAAAAATTTCTGATCTGATTAGCAATCTCTAATTCGTGAATTCTAAAAACCATGGAAAAGTATAGTCAAAGATAAAAACAGATGTTTAGGAGTTACAGTACTTGAAGATATTAGTTGTAGGTTATGGGTCAATTGCAAAACGACATATAGAAAATTTACTAAAAATTCCTGATATTGAGATTCTTGTTTATTCTTCTGTTAGAAAACATGCTCGAACCCATAACAAATGTGAATTTTTTAAAAATATTCGTGATGCAATTAAGGAAAAACCTGATGCTGCAATAATCTGTTCTGTTACTAGTAGGCATATACAGAATTCTCTTGTTTTAGCAAATTCTGGGATTCACCTGTTAATTGAAAAACCACTCTCAAATACATTATCCAACACAGAACATTTACAAAAAATTACTAAAAATAAAAAATTGGTTACCTTAATTGGTTGTAATCTAAGATTCCATCCTTGCATACAAAAAATAAAAAAATTGTTGGATGATAAAACTATAGGAAAAATATTTTTTATACGCGCTGAACATGCTTCATATCTACCTGATTGGCATCCAAATGAAAAATATGAAAATAGTTATGCAGCAAAAAAGAATCTTGGAGGAGGTGTACTACTAACATCAATCCATGAAATTGATTATTTATACTGGTTATTTGGAATGCCAAAAGATATTTTTTCTGTGACAGAAAAAATATCTAACTTAAAAGTAACAGCTGATGATTTTTCATCACTTTTACTTCATTTTAAAAATAAAATTGTGGCTGAAATACATCTGAATTTTTTCCAAAAGTCTCTGTCTAGAGGATGTAAAATTGTAGGTTCGAAAGGTATTATTCAATGGGATTATACAACCAATTCCGTAAAATTATATAATTATAAAAATAATCGCTGGAAAAATATACTCTTGTTAAAAAAATTCGATATTAACCAGACATACATTGATGAATTAAATCATTTCATAAAATGTCTAAAAAACCAAGAAAAATCATTGAATCCTATATGTGATGGTATCAATACATTAAAAATTGCATTAAATGCAAAAAAATCATCAAAAACAAAAAGGGTAGTCAAATTAAATGAATGATAAAATTTTCGATATCACTGGCAAAAATATTGTATTGACTGGTTCATCTGGTTTTTTGGGAACACATTTTTCACATCTACTTAGTAGTCGTGGTGCAAATGTAATTCTAGTTGATGTTGAGAAATCCAAAAATAAAAAACTTGAATTTGAACTTAAAAAAAAATATGGTACTTCCCCAAAAACATGTAATTTTGACATTTCTAATCCTAAAGAAATTAAAAAATTAATCAAAGAAATAAAACAACAATTTGACAATATTGATGTTTTAATTAACAATGCACAATTTCTACCTAAAAAGGAACAAAAACGTGATTCTCCTGTACAAGATTATCCTTTTGAATTATGGAATAAATCAATTACAACTAATCTCAATGGTATATTTTTGATGTCTAAAGAGGTTGGTAAAATAATGCTCCGTCAAAAATATGGTAATATCGTAAATATTTCTTCTATTTACGGAATAAAAGCTCCTGATCAACGTATATACGGAAAAACTAGATTAAATTCTCCAGCATTTTATTCTGTAACAAAAGGAGGAACAGTTAGTCTTACTCGTTATCTTGCATCATTATGGGGTAAAGAGAATATTAGAGTAAACACACTCACATTGGGAGGTGTATACAATAAAACTGCACATCAAAAATCATTTGTAAAATCATATTCAAGAAAAACAATGATTGGCAGAATGGCAAAAATCTCTGATTATGATGGTGCATTACTATTCTTGACGTCTGAGGCTTCTTGTTATATGACTGGTTCAAACATGATTATTGATGGCGGTCTGTCTTCCTGGTAATCTAAAACATTTTCTTTTCAAAAATTTCTCTAGCAAACTCAAACTCAAACTTAGTATCTATCATAAATCCTTCTAATTGTGAAATTTCATAAGGAAGAATTTTTGGCATAAACAATCTCTGATATTTTAATAAACTCTTTACATTAAACGCAAATAATCCATTTAGCTGAAACACTGTTGGTGAATTTTGCCTTGATTTGATTTCATTTTTTGGCTTTTTACTAATTCGCAAATATCCATGTTCATTTTGTTCGACCATGTTAAAATACGGGTTAAGATGTTGTTTGTAAACAGCATAAACTCCGTCACATTTCTTTTTATTTAACAACATTAAAGAATCTCTCATATGATGTGAATTGATGAATGGTACTGTACAATCTCTTGTAACAATAACATCAAATTCATATCCTTTTTTATTAAGAGTCTTAATGCCATGAACTAAAACGTCCATAATACCAACATTATCTTCTGCTAATTTTTTTGGTCTATCAAATGGTACTTCTGCACCACTACGAATTGCAATATCTTTAATTTTTTTACTATCAGTTGAAACAATAACGTGAGCAAATAATCTAGATTTTAATGCAATTTCAATTGCATGAGAAATAAGAGGCTTACCTCCGATCACTTTGATATTTTTATTTGGTACCCCTTTGGAACCTGCTCTCGCTGCAATAAAACATACTGGTTTCAATACTTCTCTCCATAACTTGATTATGATATATCTTATGACTGATTGCTAGCAGTTCTTTATTTATTAGATTATTATCTTTCATACATTATGAAAATAGGAACGTATACAATTGGTGGTAAAAATCCAGTTTTTGTCATAGCTGAAGCAGGAGTGAATCATAATAACAATCTCGAAAAAGCATTTAAAATGATAGATATTGCTGCAAAATCTGGCGCAAATGCAATCAAATTCCAAACATGGAATACCGAATTGTTACAACTAAAAACATCAGAAAAACCATCTTACCAAAAAAAAATCAAAGATAAAACCTATTACGAAATCATCAAAAACCTTGAACCAACCAGAAGAGAACAGAAAAAGATCTCTCAAAGATGCCGTAAAAAAGGAATATTGTTTTTATCGACACCATATGACTCTGAGAGTGTAGATTTCTTAGATACTCTGGATGTACCTGCATACAAAATTTCATCATCTGATCTAACCAATCACATTCTACTACGGCACGTTGCAAGAAAAAATAAACCTGTGATCTTGTCCACTGGTCTGGCAGATATCAAAGAAGTTAAACAAACTGTAAATCTTTTCAAAAAAATGAAAAAAATAAACAACTTAATCTTAATGCAAACAACATCTAATTATCCAACTCCTCCTGAAGATGTCAATTTAATGGTAATTCCAAATTATGCTAAAACCTTCAAAGTTCCTATAGGTTTTTCAGATCATACAAATGATGCAGTTGCAAGTTTAGGTGCAATTACTCTAGGAGCTACAATTGTTGAAAAACATTTTACTTTGTCACGTAAACTTGCTGGACCTGATCAGTCATCATCATTAGAACCAATTGAACTTGAAAAATGGATAAAAAACATTAGAAATCTAGAAAAATGTTTTGGCAGTTCTATAAAATTTATCACAAATTCTGACAAAAAAAATCTTACAATGAGAAAGATTATTGTTATAAAACCTATATCTAAAGGAACAATTATCAAAAAAGAACATCTTACATCAATGCGTGGAAGAAAATCTGGAATAATTCCATTAGAAAATAATCTGAAGAAAATTATTGGAAAAAAGATTAGAAGGAATATTCCTTCTAATACTCAATTCTCTTGGAAAATGATCTAACTGTAAATTGATCCACAAATTTAAATCTGATTCTTATAATTTCCCAACATGGATAATCCAATAAAACTAACTCATAAAACAACAATAACTAGCACTTTATTTACAAAATTTCTAAAAAATCTCAGTAAGAAAACATATCGGGATTTTAATACATTTGGAATTGTAAACAATAGTACTATTCATTCAATAGTAACTAATGAAATATCACGGAAAGATAAAATTAAATTTTTTACATTTGTTAACAATGAGCTAATATCATATAGCTTTCTAACAAAATTTGAGAAAAAAACTAAAAACCATAATTGTACATTAGGCATAGTTATTGCAGATAAGTGGCAAAACATGCATCTTGGAAAAGAAATTTGTAAACATATGATTAAACGTGCATGGAAAAAAAATTATAAAAAAATTTGGTTAACTGTTTTCTACGATAACTCTCGTGCTCTAAAGATGTATACTGATTTGGGATTTCAAATAGAAGGTGTTTTTATGAATGATGAAAAAATTGATGGAAAATTTAGACATGTAGTAAGCATGGCCTTATTCAAAACTCCAAGTCAAATATCTTCAAAAAGAAAAAACATACTAAAAAAATTTATTTAAATTTGTACAAGTATGAATTATCATAAAAGCAATTATACTCTATTTCTAGCTGTAATTCATGAAAGAAGTTAAGGTTCCTATGGCAAAACCAGCCCTTGAACATGAAGAAATTAATGGTGTTTTAGATGTTCTAAAAAGTGGATGGCTTGGACAGGGTAATGTCACAAGACAATTTGAAGAAAATCTTTCCGATTATTTCTCATCAAATGTAATGGCAATTAATAGCGGTTCTTCTGCAACTATGTGCTCGATGATGGCTCATGACATTAAGCCTGGAGATAAAATCGTAGTTCCTGATTTTACATTTATCACAACTTGTTCTGTACCAAAAATTTTAGGAGCAGAAATAATCCCTGTTGATGTTGATCCTGATACTCTGAATATTGATTTGGATTCTTTAGAAGAAATAGTATCAACGAATGATATCAAAATGGTTGTATTTGTAGATGTGGCGGGATTATCTAATGATCTTGATCGTCTTGAATCTTTATCTAAAAAATATAATTTCATATTATTAGAAGATGCAGCTGAAGGACTAGGTTCTGAATATAAAAATCAAAAACTTGGTTCTCATAACCACACTTCATTTTTTAGTTTTCATATTGCTAAACAAATTACTACTGTAGAAGGAGGGTGTATTAATACAAAGAACGAAGAATTTTTTAAAAAATTAAAAGCCATTCGAGATATAGGACGCTATCAACCCGGATATAAACATGATTTAGTTGGAACAAATTTTCGAACTACTGACATTCAGTCAATCATAGGCTTAAAACAATTAAAAAAAATTGATAAATTTATCTCAAGACGTATTAAAATTGCAGATCGTTTTAAAACTGAAATCAAAAACCTTCAATTTCAAAAAATTCCAAACTATGCTACAAAACACTCATACATGTTATTCTTTGTCACTGCGGAAAATGAAATAACTCGTAATGAATATGTGGAAAAATTGCGTTCAGAAGGTATTGATGCTAGATTATCTTTTTATCCAATACACCAACAACCATGTAATCCTGAACTAAAAAACTTTGAATGTTCAAATTCTAAAAAGGTGTATGACACTGTATTCACATTACCAATGTATAATTCATTAACCGAAGATGACGTTGATCTAATTATTTCAACCTGTAATAAAATTAAAAATTAACAATGAATAATAATTTAATCTACACTTCTACAAGTTGTTTAAAAAACCCTAAAAATATTTTAAAGGTTTTACAAACCTATGAAAAAATTGGCATTGAAAATGTTGAATTAGGTTCTGTTCATACACATTTTGATACTTCTATACTTAAAAAATTCAATTTTAATTACATCGTACACAACTATTTTCCACCACCAAAAAATTCATTTAATTTCAATCTTGCATCACAAGACAAAATTTTACAAAAAAGAAGTATATCCTTAGCAAAAAAAGCCATTGAATTATGTAGGAAAATAGATAGTCCATTATACACATTTCATGCAGGCTTTGTGATTGATCCAAAAACACTTGGAAAAAAATTTCAATCTGAAAACATCCCTGATAGAAATAAATCAATAATTACATTTCTTAACTCTCTTCAAGAAATCATTGATTATTCACAAAAATATGATGTCAAGATAGCCATGGAACCAAATGTTGTACAAGAATTCAATTTGGTTAATTACAAGAATGTTCTATTATTATTTG
>CAYFJI010000102.1:0-6615 GCA_964343365.1 uncultured Acidiferrobacteraceae bacterium | reverse complement strand
AAAAAATTGTCAGCCAAAGAATATCACACAATCCAGCTTACATCAAAACAAGATTCATGAATTCAATAAGAAAATAATATGAAAGCAATTTTTATCGCAGCAGGAGAAGGTTCAAGAATGGGAGAGTTAACAATAGATACTCCCAAACCATTAATTGATGTCAATGGAAGTTCCATCTTAGAAAGACAAATTACATTATTGAATAAATTTGGAATAGATGATATAACTGTAATAACAGGACCATTTTCTGAAAAATACAAATTTCATAATATAAAATATGTAAATGATTCAAAATTTAGAGAGCATGATCAATTAGGAAGTTTATTTGTTGCTTCAGAGAAAATTAAAAATGATGTGTTAATAATTTTTGCAGATATAATTTTTGATGAATCTATTTTATCACAAATTTTGAAAAATAATTCAGAAATTGCAATTGCAATAGATATGAATTTGGAAAAATATGATTCCAGAACTAATAATCCAATTGACGATGCAGATAAAGTTAGAATATTTCAAGGAAATGTTGAGAAAATTTTTAAAAATATGGAATTTTATGACGCTAAACAAGAAATTGGAGAATTCATTGGTTTAATGAAATTAAATCAACAAGGTTGTGAAAAAATTAAGAAAATATTTTTTGAATTGAAAGATACTCATAAAGGAAGATTTCATGATGCGGAATCTTTTAGAAATTGCAAAATAATTGATATTTTACAAGAAATCATTGATCGTGGATTAAAAATAGAAGCAGAAATAGTTAATGGAAAATGGTGTGAAATAGACACAATCCAAGATTTAGAAATTGCAAAGAAAATATTCACTAACTAGAAATCAATTTTTGAAGTTCAGACCACAATAAATCCTCAATTTCTAAATTTTCATGAATTAAATTGACTGTTTCATTTGGATCTTTTTCTAAATTGTATAGTTCTTTTGAATTATCATATTCATTAAAAATTAATTTCCATTTTGAGGTTCTTACACATTTGGTATTTGGTTTTTTTGGTGGTTCAGAACTTTTTAATGGATTTGCTGTTTCAGTAAAAGAAATTAATTCATTCATAGATTCATTTTGTAATAATGGCATCAAAGATACTCCATCTAATTTCTCATAACTAGAATCTATTTTAAAATCAAATTTTTCCAAAATTGTAGGCATAAAATCAACATGTCTAACTTGTTGTAAAATTTCTTTACTATCTAAATCAGAACTTATGAAGGATGCAAAAGTTCGAATTGTATAATCATAACAAAATGCACCGTATGCTCGTTCACCAAATTTTTCACCAATACTAATTCCATGATCAGATATAAGCAATATATCAGTTGAATCAAGTAATTTTTCTTTTTTTATTGTATTAAAAATTATTTCTAGATAATCTTCAGTATTAGAAAATAATTTTGAATATCTTTCAATATTTTTTTCTTGATTTTGGAAGTAAGCTGAATCAAAATTTGTATATTTTTTTAGAACTTCATTTTTTATTGTTGTATGAATACTTTCATAATGTAAATATAAGAAAAAGCTTTTGTCATTAGATTTTTGTTTAATATTTTTAATTATTTTAGAATGTCTTAATTTTAAATCAACAATATTTTCATCATATAATAAATATTCATCAAACCCAATTTTTGGTAATACAAGATCAGAATGTACATCAGCACAAGTATAATAATCATTTTTATGGAAATATTCGGTCAAGGTTAAAAAATTATCATGCTTAAAACGATATGAATGCCAATAACTAAAACAACCATTTCTATTGCCATATGTTCCACTTAGAATTGCGTGAACAGATGAATTAGTATATGGTGCATAAGTTATTGATTGTGAAAAAAAGTTTGTTCCTGGAAGTATGTTTTTAAAAAAATTTGATTTTCGGGCATAATCAAGCCTACCACCATCAATACATATTATGATTAAATTTTTCTTCATAAGAAAAAGATAATGATTATTGTTATATTTGATTTTCTAAGTATTATATATCATAATTTAATAGAAATTTAAATTTTTTAAAATTATAGAAAAATTTGAATTATTGATTTCTCTCTAGAAGCGAGGATGTATTTATTTTTTCAGTGATATCAATATGCGTTAAGCGTTCTGATTCAGTATACCAAATATATCGTTCATCAAGAATTTCATAATCTGCATCAAAATAAAGATTAAAGAAAATTCTAAAAAGATTTACTGCAGCAATCTCAGTTGGTATTTGTCCTTCTTTTCCAGGAAAATAAACAGCTGATAAATTATTTAATGCACTAAAATAGTCAATGTCTGAAGGGTTTTCCCAATCGGTTCCAATACGAATACCATGATCAGACATTAGTATTATTACAGAATTGGAATTTTTTTCTTGTATGGAATCTATCATTTCTATTGATACTTTTTGAGAAAATTTTACCTGATCGACATAAGCATCAGTATATTTACTGTTAAATCCTTTTTTAGATACTACCATCTCACTTATTCCACCTTCAACTGGAAGTACTTCATCAATTTTATTTCCATCAGAATCAAAAATAAATGGTGGATGAGGCAAACCAAAATGAGCAAACATGAAAATAGGTGAATCATTTGTTTTTTCGAAGTTTTTTACTTTTTCTATTGCACATGAAATGAATTGATAATGGTCAGTTTCAAAAAGAATATACCGTAATTCTGTAAGTGGCAAATAGATATTCAATATTGTGTTTAAAAGATCTTGATTAAGATTGAATACATTTCTACAATGAATAACTGAATTATGCATTAAGCTAGGGTCAATCTCTGCAACTGAGTGAAGTTCATATCCATTTACACGAAAATTTTTTGATACTATACTATTCTTAGTTAATTGTTGATATACTTTGACATCACTATATTCAACTCCATTAGGTTTCAACACATGTTCGTCAAAATATGCCATGTTAGTAATTGATGGCATAGAAAATTCCGTATTTGGATAATTACTAAAACTTTGTTTTTGAACTACAAATCCTCTTTTTTCTAAGTTTTTATAAAATTCTGAATTATCATAACCAAACTCCATATCCAGAATTATTTCACCTGAATAAGCATCTAACATCAAAAAATACACATCTGGTTTTGCAATAGATTCATCAGCTTCAAAAATAGATACATTCATTGCCTCTTGAAATTCATCCAAGGTTACATTATTTTCCATACTAAACATTCCTACTTGTAAAATTATGAACCCAATTACTGCAAGAGAAATAACATTTGTTATTGAAGCAATATTTTGTGTAGGATTTTTTTTAATAATAAAAATAATACCAATTATTCCAATTACGACTATAATTGGTCCTAGAATATTCAATTTTCCAAGAAATTGAAGATTATCTACTCCTTGATAGAAAAATAATATTCTTAATTGTGAAAATATTATTAACAAAATAATTGTGAATGAAAGAATTAATGATGCTCTAATTTTTCCTATTACTTTAGATAATAATATCCAAAAAATTGTAATGATTAAAATTGAAATGATTAACGGTAAAATGATATCTTGGATTTGTAATTCATGCATATTATCTAAAAATAAAAATAAAATTGGAAATGTTGAGAAAATAAAATGATGAAATGAAAAATTAAATGACATGAAATTTGTTCATATTAATCTTATATATCATTTCGTAGATTGGATGCATTATTGATGGAAAAAGTTCAAACAATACATTAGTGATCTATCATATACATTTGGTACACGTTTCCAAGAAATATGACAACCAATTTCTGCATTATTCCAATGTGCAAATTTAGGACCTTGTAAGATTCTAAAAAGTAATTTAGGATCTAGAGAAAGATAAAGATATTTTTGAAAATTCTGAAATTCATCATTTTTGATTATTTTATAACCATCACCATTACAATTGATAAGCAATAGGTTTTCAGCATCTAATTTAATAAAAATAATAGTATCTGTTGAATAGTTAATCATTTTTCGATGTTTTTCAAATCTTTCATAAGCTTTAGGAATTAATTCAAATATTGAATTTATTTTTGGTGATGGATCCGATTCATAATCTAATTTTAATTTCGATAAAATATTCGAGATGTAATTATTCCGTTCTTGTATATTTTCAGAAATATATGTCTCAGAAGTTTTTTTAGTATCTAAATCAAAATGTGCTTTCATGTTTAAAATAATTCCTTTATTTTTTTCTTGATTCACATTTTTGGATAAATATTCAAATCCTTCATCTAGTGTTGATTCACCTTTGTATTTCATTAAGGCGGTTAGCTTTCCTCCAAGAACATATCGTCCTGCAAAAGGAAGATAGTGTTCTGGGTCAAGTATATGAATATAATCAGCTGCATTTTGCAGTCTTTTCATTTTTTTCTTTTCCGCTTCATTTCTTTTTTCAGATTCTTCAAGACCATAGCAACATGGATAATCAGATGCTCCGGTATACCCTACCAAAAATAAATTAACTGTAGGGTGTTGTTTTTTAATCATTTTTGCAGTATTTTGGCCAATTTCATATGGACAATCATTTGAATTAACTATAACTTGTTCTTCATTATCAATTATAGAAAATGTATCAATTTGGTTTGTTCCAAATTGATTAAACCCAAAATTACAACCGAATGCCCTTGAACAAATTTCAGGGTCACAATTATCTGCAGCAATAATATTTATCCAAGTCTTTTCAAGTTTTGTACGCTTATTATTTCGTATTTCTTCTACGTTAAAACCCAATTCTTCAATATTTTCTTTGAAATATTTTTGAGGAAATTCATGAATAAGAACGGGTATATTTTTTTTTAATTTTTGTAATGTTTTGATATCAAAATGATCGGGATGGACATGACTGATATAAATATAATCAACATCATCAAATTCCTTTTCATTAAATTCAAATTTTGGGTAATGGTGCCATGAACCATAGTAACATCCATCCACAAACCAAGGATCGCATAAAATTTTTTCACCAAAATTTTCTACAATAACTCCTGCATTTTGTAAGTAAGTTACTTTCAATAGTGTTTTTAATTAAAATGTATACTTAGATATTTCTAACAAAATCACAAGTAAATGAACTAAATTGTATTGGTATATTTTATAAGATAATCAAGGGCATTTTTCAAGCATATTTCTTATAAGAGTTTAAATTGAATTAATTAGTGATTCATATAATTTGATAGAAAAAGAATTATTCATCAATATGTTTTCTTTAATTAAAATTTCAGGTTATATTGATCCTGGTTGGTTTAGTGCATTTATGGCAGTAATTATAGGAGCAATTGCAGGTGCAGGAATGACTTTGAAATTGTATTGGTACAAAATAAAACAAAAAATTTCTAGAGGCTGATTGAGACAAGGTTTTTTAAATCATAATTATTTATAATGAAATTTAATTTTGGGCTTGGAGAAGAGTGGAAAGAATTAGAAAAAATTCAAAAATTAAAAGATGAACAACGTTCAATAGTATTTTATGCTGAGAACAAGGCTTCAATGAATCATTTTAAATTATTAATTTTAGAACTTACGGAAAAGAAAAATTTTCAGATTTGCTATGTGACATCGATAAAAGATGATCCCATGCTATCGAATAAAAATAAAAATATATTTTCATTTTATATTGGAGATAAAACTGCCAGAATAAAATTTTTCATAACATTAAAAGCAAAAATTTTGATAATGGATATGCCAGATCTTGGCAAATATCATATAAAAAAATCAAGAGTATATCCAGTTCATTATATCTATATTTTTCACTCAATGTTTAGCATTCATTCATATCTTAGAAAAGGTGCGATTGATAATTTTGATACGATTTTTTGTGTAGGGGAACATCACGAGAATGAAATTAAAGAGACAGAAAAAGTTTATGAATTAAAACCAAAAAAATTAGTCAAATATGGTTTTGGTAGATTAGATGCATTACTACTTGAAAAACAAACATTTCAAAAAACAAGTAAAGAAAATAAAAAAACAGTGATAATTGCACCTTCATATGGTGAAAACAATTTATTAGAAATATGTGGAATAGAATTGTTAGAAATATTATTAAATTCTAATTTCAGGGTTTTATTAAGACCTCATTTTAAAATATTAAAAGAATCTAAAGAACTAATCAATACACTAAAAGAAAAATTTTCTAATAATCCAAATTTTATTTTGGAAAAAAGTGTAATTCCTTCAGAACAATTTCATAACTCAATCTGTTTGATTTCTGATTGGTCAGGAATTTCTTTTGAATATGCATTCACATTTGAACGCCCAGTAGTATTCATTGATGTTCCAAAAAAAATTTTGAATAAGAATTCAGAAGAAATATCATATGAACCAATAGAAATTTCTAAAAGAGAAAAAATTGGTTATGTCATAAATCTGAAAAATTTAGAAACAATACCAAGCATAATTGAATGTATGAATGAAGATATTTCAAAAAATGACAGTATACGTCATGTTCGTGATGAAATTGTTTACAATTTAGGAAATTCTGCAAAAATTGGTGGAAATTATATAGAAAAATTATTGAATGATTTAAAATGATTTATGAATTAAAAATAGAATAAAATTAAGTTTTTTATAGCGCATTACATAATTGAATTTTTACCTAAGGATAAATATACATAAATTATTAAAATGTATGTAAATGGATATG
>CAYFJI010000101.1:0-6620 GCA_964343365.1 uncultured Acidiferrobacteraceae bacterium | reverse complement strand
AGTCGAACCCATAATCATCCGCTAGCGAACCCAGGGCGAACATTGCATCGAGGTTCGGCAGCGCATCATTTATTTTTGTGGCGTTACCGATATCCTCTTTTTTCCATGCTCGTCGTTCTCCAGTATATGGATCCCACATTTTTGGACATGCCGAAGTCGGCGAAAAGTAACTGTTCCGGCCTTCGCAATAAAGAGTCGGTTCACCTTTACGATTGTATAGGAGGAGTCTTTTTGGAGTGAGTCGTAAGCATTCTTCTATCAGACGTTGAGGAAAAAATACTTTATCACCTTCATCGTCTAATGGCTCTATTCGGCATCCAGCTTGTCGAAATAGCTCGAGCGCTTCTTTACTGCCAACACGTTGCCCAGTACGCTCTAACATTTCGTAGGCGGTGTTTATAAGAATATGTTTTTGATCCTGAGATAGGATGCTCAACGATGGTGACATTTTCTGGGTTAATCCTGCCCAACGTAAATCTTTTACTGTACTCATCTTTTAAGTTGTACCCCTCTGTTTTCTTCTTCGTTAATGTGTGTTCAAATTATCTGACAATAACGTGCAATTTCTAGCTTCCAAAATTTTGTGCTGCATCAACAATAAGGCCTGGTAACCCTTTCATAGCTGTGCCTGAAAGTCTTTTGGCTGCCGATTCTCTTCCACTTTCTGCTAGATCAGTCATTGGCCCTGATTTTATAGCGCCAGTTGGGCATATTTCCTCACATGCTCGAGGCATATCTAATGGACGTTCCTTGCCAGGGGTTTGGCAAAAATTGCATTTTTCCATCTTACCTTTAACCGAAGAGAGCTGTGGGGCATTAAAAGGGCAGGCCCATGTACAAAAACCGCATCCGATGCAAGTGTTTTGATCAACAGTAACAACTCCATTTTCAGCGTCCTTGCTTATGGCACCAACTGGGCAGGCATCTTTGCATGGTGCATTTCCACAATGCATACATGCCATTGATACGTTCATACTTTTTACATTGGGAAATGTCCCTTCCTCAATTTTTACAACCTCTCTCCATCTAGGCCCAACCTCTACTTCATTCCATGTTTTACAGGCGATTTCACAGGCATGACACTTTACACAACGTGTATGATCAAAGTAAAAACCGTGTTGCATTTTAAAATCCTCCTAAATATTCGGTGGAGCTAATTGTTAAATATCGAATTAATAGCATTAAGTTCATACTGCTGCTCGAATACGGACTTTACATTCGTTATAGCAGTTAGCGCCTGTAATTGGATTAGTGTGTGATTCCATAAGGTTATTTGAATGCGCTCCCTTACCTTTTGCTGTAGAACCCATGGCCCAGTGTCCGAATCCGTGACCATGACGGATACTAACGCATCCTGGAACCAAGCCTTCCGTTACTTTCACCTTGATCTTTATTTTGTCTTTGGGTGATTCAATCAGAACGTAGGTATCATCCACGATCCCATATTTAGCTGCATCTTGACTATTAATCTCCACCCAATTCTCTGGGCAAATCTCCATGAGTAAAGGATTATTTTGAGTTACGATATTGCAATGCATGCTTAGTTTGGAATGTGTTAATTGAAGAGGGTATTCGGAATCTGGAATGACACTTCTTTCTGTATAAATTGGGTAGGGACTGAAGCCAGCGTCTGAATAAGCCGAGGACCGAATTTCAATTTTACCCGACGGAGTTGGCAGCCCATCCGGCACTCGGTTATATTTTCTATCTCCTACCCAGAAGCCTTTCTCTTTCAGTTCACTGACACTCATCGGAACATTTTCCATCATCGGTTCTGCCCAATCCTCCCATTTTTCATAAGGGAAATGCTCTGCCCAACCCATTTTATCTGCGATACCTTTTACAATTTCGTATAGAGGTTTCGATTCCCCTAAAGGCTCAATAGCTGGTTGACACAATACCACCTTTGGGTCGATGTACATACCTTGCCGGATTTCAGCGTGCTCATAAAACGACGTTTCTGGCAATACAATATCGCACTCGATAGCCGTTTCGCTCATAAAAAGTTCAATTGCGACACTTAGCTCCAGATGTTTGAACATTTCTTTCATCATATCTGTATCAGGGTCACTCATAACCGGATTACTGCTTTGAACAAACAACGCTTTTACGGGATATGGGTTACCATTAATAACCGCTTCAGGGAGTCGCGCATTAGGCAGATCAGGCGCTAACGGATACCCCATTGCGACATGCAGTGGTTGTGCATCGTTAGTTGCTTTTGCCTCATCAGGAATGCTTACTGGTAATCCTAACGGAGCCCAGTCTTTCAAATGGAGGTTTCCTGGCTTATCTACTTCACCGCATATAGCGTTCAAAATATAACATGCGCGCCCTGCATCTGCGCCATTCGTATAATAACCAGATCCCTTGAAAATAGCTGACATAGCCGGTTTACTAGTTGCAAACTCCCGAGCGAGACGAGCAATGGTCTCGGCTGGAATTCCTGTAATATCAGCTGCCCATTCAGGAGTGTAACCGCAACTTTGGAGGTGTTCCGCAAAACCATCAAAACCTTCACAGTATCGGCTGACAAATTCAGTATCAAAAAGTTCTTCATTAGTAATGACATAGCACATCGCAAGAGCCATCGCGCCATCTGTGCCAGGCTTTATAGGAATCCATTCATCGGCTTTCTGGGCCGTCTCGGTGAAATTTGGATCAACTACAACCAGTCTTGCTCCTTTTTTCTTTGCTTCAATTAATGCCCGACTCTCCCATAGACCCTGATTCGCTCCCAGCATGTTCATTCCCCACAACATGATATAACGAGAGTTTTCAAAATCATGCATTGGAAACAAATGGCCGAAAAGTGTTAGGCAGGCTGAGCGTCTATCCATTTCACAACCCGACGTATGTGTATAGTTATTTGGCGATCCATAAAGATCACCAAGGAGGTGACGGAAAAACTGAGTGTTCGGATCGTGGTGGCAGGTATAGACAACAGATTCTGCACCATAATTAGACTTTATCTCTTTCAATTTATCAGCAATATAGGTAAAGGCTTCATCCCATGTTATTCTTTTGAATTCGCCAGGCTGTCCTTTAGGGTTAGTTCGTAACATAGGATATCTGAGTCGATCAGGATCCTGAGTAATATATGTGCTCGCCATTCCTTTTGCACAGCGGGAGCCAATGTTATGCGGTGATTCCGGATTTCCTTTCGTATAAACCACCTTGCCATCTCGAACAAATACTTCGGTTGGACATTGCCAAGGGCAGGTATAACAGAAGCTTTTTATAACCTCTGCACCTTTTATGTCCGCCAACCTAGTTCCTAAATCTTGCGTTTGATTCATTTTGGTTCCCCTATATTTTGAATCCACTTTTCCGTTATTAACTCTTGCAACCGTTACACCATTTGCTGTACTTGCTGTGTCACTGTTTACGGCTACCGAAGCCTCGGTTGAGCTTTTTACTAAGTTTACGCCTAATAGGTCACTTTCTCCTAAAATTCTCCGCAACCGATCACTCTTCCAGGTATATCCATGCGATTCTTGAATGGCTCCAGTAAATTTATCTTCTGCCTGAGTTATTTCAGTATTTTTCGTAGCTCTCTGCAAAAGATTAGATTCGTCTTCGACTTTCTCTTTTGCGGAGCTGCCCTCTTTTTGCCCCTTCGTATTGCTCAGTCCGTTGTTTTCTGGATGGATTTCATCACTTCCAACAGCGTTTTGGATAATAGCACCTATCTGCCCGGGATCTTCTACCGACTCCAGATCCATTATTCGGCGCAAGCGGTCACTGATCCAAGTAGTTTTCGCCTGGGTAGCTCTTGGGCTAGATTGAGCTGTGTTTGGTGTTGGCTTGAGATTATTTTTTGGAGCAAGAGGTTTTTCTACTGTTCGAAGTGGCACGCTTTTCCGTATACCCGTCTGTGTCTCAGTGCTGGGTTCCGATAAGTCTCCAAACAGTAATTCTCCCATATGTTCAGACACTGCTGATTCTCCTTAATTCTGTGAAACTTGATTTTAACTATAAAAAAAGTTTTTTGGTTTCTTATTCGTGGAATTTAACATAAATAAAGATCGGATATCCAAACTTCAAAGAACTTAAGCAGTCAGAAAGTATTTAATAATTCACCATAATCAAAGTTTCTCAAAAATCAAAAAAATCACCACTTCGCTTTGATGCATTACCTGTGCAATTGCCGAAGCAATATGGTTTGTTATCACTCCGCTTACAGCCGCACATGTAAAAAACACCATCCACCGGAGCTTTGAAGGTTATTGGTTCGAAACCTGTAGACCCGTGCGAATCGTCGCACCACGGTTGGGTTTTACTTAAACCACAGCTACACCAACGGTATACAGCACCAGCTTCAACATCGACTGGATAAGGCGCGTTTCGTGGGGATTTCGGATGTTTCATATCTGGACAGGAAGATATGGTATAGCTTAAATTATGTCAGTTTATTTGGTTCTGCATGTTTTACCAAAAAATCACGAAGCACATTCAGTCTTTTTGCATTTCTCATCTCTTCAAGATAAACGAAATAAACCTCGATTTCAGGACCGCTGCACTTTGGCATCACTTCAATAAGATTATCGTCATCATCTATAAGATAGTTGGGTAATGCTCCGATACCAGCCCCACTTCGAATTGCATGGTGAATACCATGAACGTTTGCAACACTTAAAGCGGGTTCAAATTTGGCGTGATCTTTTCGGATCAATTCGAGTATCCAGTTAATATTAGTTACAGGCGCTGGGACGTCACTACCATAAACGATAATGTCATGGTCTTTAAGATCCGTAATAGTTTTAGGAGTACCATTTCGATCTAAGTAGGATTGGCTTGCATAAAGATTGTAACGGAGGTCCATTAATTTTTTTTGAATTAAACAAGGTTTAGTTTGTGGAGCGAACCGGATAGCAACATCTGCTTCGCGCGTGCTCAAATTCATTTCATGATGATCGCTAAGGAGTAAGGATATTTTAACGTCAGGAAATTCTTGATGAAAACTTCCCATTAATGGCGACAGCCAAGCTGCGCCGAACGCGACGGATGTGGTTAGACGTAACGGCCCTACCGGAGCGTCTTGATTATTAGCGATTCTGGATTCCATAATATCAACTTCAGCCTTAAGGCATGCGGAAGTTTTAAATACCTCTTCACCAATCTCGGTTAAGACCAAGCCTTTGTAATCTCGATGGAACAAGACTACTCCCAATTCCTCTTCCAGGGTGCTAATCTGCCGACTTACAGCAGGTTGGCTGAGTTTCAGACGCTTTGCTGCAGCGGTAAATGTTCCGCACTCAACTACTTCAAAAAATACCCTTAAACGATCCCAATTCCAGCTCATATCCACTTTTCCGATATTAACCAAAGCTTCTTATTCATATAGGTCTACCCCGTTCTGATCATCAAAAGAAGTAATTTTATCGCACATTTATCTGTCAACAACCAGTTCTAAGTCAACAGCTCTAAAACCTCCCACTCCATCCTCTTCTATCTCGTATCGCAGGTGTTGCCCCTTTTCCAATGGCGGCAAGCCAGCTGATTCGACGGCCGACTTATGAACATATACTGGCTTCCCACTTGTTTCATCATCAATATAACCACCGAACGGATTTCGGTTTACACTGTACACGCGAACAATCCCTGACGATGACCCAGGACGGATTCCTTTTGTTAGCTTTTTGTCCATCGCGGGCTTTCCCGAGGTTGATCCAATTAAATCTTTATCGATCGGCTTACCTTCAAACGCACTCCAAATTTCAAACGCACAATCCTCTGCGGACCTTTCCGAACTATCGATAAAAATTTGCGCTACTTCACCCACCTCCGTGGTGCCATATAAATTTTGTTGCAACTCGGCATCATCCTTGTCCCGAGCAGCCAAGTTTTCGCCAATTTGACGAGTTCGCCCCCCGCCTTCTTCTTTGCGTTTAGACCATCTTTTTCCCCGGATATCATCGTTGGAATTGATATGTACGCGAAAAATATCGGATTTGCCATTCAGCACTAAACCAAGATGAGTGCTCTCTACAATTATCGTTTGATCTGCGCTAGTATTTATCCACTCCCTAGTGGAATCGTCTATCTCCTTGTGATACCCGATATCGACTGCCAACCCGGAGTCTTTCCCTTCTGTTTTAGCTTTGGTAGTGATAGCCTCACCTGGATGTCTAACCTTGAATCCAGTGAGTCTTGATATTTCCCTTGCAATATCTGATTTCAAAGAACAACTAGGGCCGTAAATAGCGATTGTTTTTGGCATTTTAATCTAGTCCTATTGGTAAAAATTGCGGTATTCGAAATAAAAATTAGTTGGGTAATATGTAAGTAAACACCCATTAAAATTATGATTCTCTAAGGTTACGTCCAGGTAAATTAGACAAAATTGCACGTTTTTTAACCCGTAGGAGTGTGATTTGGGAATTCATTAGTCGCCCAAATGGCGTCGCAAACATATGAATCGCACGTTTCAATGGGATGTACGCCATAAATAAACACGAACCGATAACATGAATAAGCCAAAGAGCATCATAAAATTTCATTAGACTGTCAGACCGCCCAACCAGCGGTAGTGCGATTAAATAACCAACAAATTCAATGGGAATATACCATGCATCCATCGGCTCTGAAGATATCCTTAAAGCTTCAACAAGATAACC
>CAYFJI010000100.1:0-6635 GCA_964343365.1 uncultured Acidiferrobacteraceae bacterium | reverse complement strand
AGTTTATTACCTAAATTTGAAAATGCTTTTGAAAAATATAGACCTCAAGATAGAAATAAAGTTAAAAGATATATTAAATCACTTATGGAAGAAGAAATTGATGGAGAAAAATTATACGACTTTGGATATGCAATACTTCCTAAAAACCCTAGAGCAAATGAATTTGCTGAGCTTGGTGATTTTGTTGATGATAATATGGAAAGAATATTTGAATATTTATTAACTTCACCATTAGCTAGATTAAATAGAGCTCCAATATTTAAACAATTACGTTGGGCTATTTTATCTGATAATGTACAAAAATTTAGTCCTAAATTACAAAAGAAATTAATTGATGAAGCTGAAGCAGCAAATATTCCTAAATACATGATTAATAAAATAAAAGGATTAGCTGCTTTAAAAAGTGGAAAAATAGATGATTATGATTCTTGGAGTGATATAGCTAATTCATATGCTTTACAAACAATGAAATCATTTTTATATGATACAAAAAATAGACATAGAATTTCTGATGTAACTAGAAATATATTTCCTTTCCCAGAAGTATTTATTGAAATGGGTAAAAGGTGGGGTAAAGCCGCATTCTTAAATCCATACTTAGGAAGATATATTGCTTTAGGTAATAAAGGATTTCAAACATTAGATGGTCAAGATGTATATGCTGGTCAAGGTGTATTTGGTGTTGACCCTGTAACTGAACAAGAAGTATTTTTATATCCTTTTGCAGGAGCTTACAATAATTTAGTCTATGGTGATGGTGCTAATTTTAAAATGGTTCCACAGGGATTTGTTAGCGGTATTAACATGGTTAGTACACAAAAATGGCCTTCTACACAACCAATGGTTCAATATCAATTAGACCAATTAATGGATGCAACAGAAGTTAATCAAACATTTCAAGACCAATTTTTTGGTGATTTTCCACCTCCAAAAGATTTAGAAACAGCTATTAAAGGAAATCCAATTCCTTTCTTAAGTAAATTTAAAGCAGCAACTAAAGGTTCTTTAGGTGGTACTGAATTACTTTGGGAAGCTATAAGTGATACTTATGTAGATAAAGATAATAATTTTCAAGAATGGGATATGAATAATATGTATATGTCAATGAGAGCTGAATCAACATTAAATTTATATGAAGCTGTTAAAGGAAGTTACGACCAACAAAGATTATTAGAAACAGGCCAATTAGATAAATATATTAATCATTTAATGGATAACTGGGATGGAAAAAAAGAAGTAATAGGATTTGATGAATTACTTAATTATTATCAACAAACTGGTGCTGAAACATATCCTTTTGCACCAGGAGAATTAACTCCTGAAATATTAGATAGAGCTACATTACAATGGTCTGCACATAAAGCTCAAGTTAGTTTATTAATTAGAAGTCTTGCACAATATGCTTTTCCTACAGGTTTTTCACTTAGAAGTGCTATTACTGATAAATCAGGTAAATGGTGGAGTGTTGCAGTATTAGCAGAAGAATATAATAATTTAGTAGAAAAACATAATGGAAATCAAAGAGATGCTTCAAATGAATTTTGGTTAATTTATGGTATAGACCATGCATATCTTACAACTTCTACAAAAGATAAAACAGGTTACGCTAAAGTTTATGACCGTTCAGTAGTTCAATGGAAAAAAGAAAATAAAGATGAAATTACAATGTTGCCTAAATCATACAATTATTTAAATCCATCTAATCCACAAGCTGAAAGAACTTATGATGAAATGATTCATGAAACTACTAGAAATCCAAATGAATTTATGTACGCACAAAACGATACAGTAGCTTGGTTTAAAAAACAAAGATATGCTGAAATAACAAGAGCTACATATGGAGATAATCAAATAGCTGATTATCTAATAAGAGCTTATACTAATGCATTAGAAGATGCTCACCCAGGTTTTAATGATGCTTACGGTAAAAGAGAAAAGCTTGACCCACAAACTATATTTGAAGAAATGGAAGCGTTATGGACTACATTAGATTTTCCAATGAATTATGAAGCTGGACAAGGTTTTAATAAATTTTATGAATATTATTGGAAACCTGCTGTATTAGAATCACAAAGTCTTTCAGGTAGTGGTTCTACAACTTGGTGGAGAACATCTAAAAAAGGTCAAGCAGTTGCTTTAAGAAGTCGTGTATCAGTAGGTGCTTATGCAGTTATACAAGATTATCCAGAATTTTTATCTATTTATCAAAACGTAATTTTAAGGTTATTTGCTTCTGACACAGAAATGTTAGATTATAATACAGCATTAGAAGAACAAAGAAAACAAGAAAGTACACGAAATAGATAATGGCAACAGCAGAAGAATTACAACAGTTACAAGATGAATTAGAACTGGATTTAAATGATATTATTAATAATCCTGGAAATTATGGTTTTACTGAAGAAATTGCAGTTTATTTAGAAGGTTTAATTGCAGACGCTGATAGCAATATTAATACAATTGGAATACTTGCTAGACAAGCAATTAGTAACCAAGTTACTTTAAATAATAATAATCAATTGCAAATGCCTCCTTGGTTTGACCAAGAAAATAAAAGATTTGTAACTATAAAAGACGAAGATGGAAATCCTCTTTTAAATGCAGATGGAAATATGCAAACAATAGAAATTGATAAAACAACTATGTTTCCTTCAACTAACTTTTTTGAATCATTTATTAGTTCATTAACAAGAAGCGAAACACAAGCTATTCAAGATGTAGCTATATCAAAAGGATATATAACTGAAGAAGATTTAGGACCAGAAATTAATGGTATAAAAGGAAATATAACAAATGCTTTAATAGCTGAAGTAATGACTTATGCAGTTGAAGAAATGGAAAGTTGGTATCCAGAAAGTCCAGAAAGAAATGATTTAATAAATAATATAAATAAAGCTAGACAAGTTGGAGGACAAGATAATAATTTAAACTCTTTGTTTGGAGGAGTTAATTTTGATACAGCTATATCAGATGATTTAATTATAAGTAGAGAAGTATTTTCATCAGCTTTAAAAAGCTTTTTAGATTTAAAAGAATTAGATGAAGCACAAATAGATATTGAAGCAGCTAAAAAAATACAATCTGAAATAAGACAACCTACTGATTTCGATTTAGAAACTGAATTGTTTGATTTATATAAACAATTAAATAATGGAAGAGAAATGAGTGATTTTAGAAAAGCAGAATTTGCTAATGATATAGCTAAGAAATGGTCTCCTTATGTACAAGCTTTAATAGCACAAGATAAATCTATTAGAGCTAATGAAGTATATAGTGAATATTTTGAAAAAGTAGGTGCTGGAGCAGGATTACAAGAAGAGTATGGTGGATTTGTAAGGTTTGAAAGATTAAAACCAGAATTTCAAGCAGTTAATCCTTTAACTGAAGCACAAGAACAAGTTAAAGATGAATCACAAGAAGTTGCTGATTTCGAACAAGAAGGAGATATGATAGAACAAATGCAACAAAGTTATTTACAATGGAGACTAAATGGATAATGATAATTTAGAAGGTTGGCCGCCTGATGACCCTAAAGAATTTGGTATAGAAAAATATTATGAAAAAAAAGCTATTGAACAAAATCTAGAAGGTATTCAACGAGCTACCGCTGAAGAAATGAATAGATATTGGTGGAGATATGATGAAGAAGCTTCAGCAGCTGAAAAAGATTATATGGAAAGATATACAAGTGGTGATTTAACAGATGATGAAATAAGAGATTTAGAAATTGAAACTAATAAATTTTTATCAGAAGAGTCTGATAATTTTAAACCTTTAAAAAAGACTCAAATTAAAAAAGCTATGGGTAAAGTATTTTCTGTATTAATTGACCCTGTTGAAGAAGCTGTTGTTGCAACATTAAGTAAATTAGGTTTAGGTGCTGCAGGTATGGCTTATGTTAAATATGAAACTGCAAATTTTATAGGAAATATATTACTAGGTGCAGGTGCAGGTTCAGCACAAGCACAACTAGCACAATCTGCAATACTTGCAGAAGCATTAGGATTAGATGTAGATTCTGAAGAATATGTTGAAGGATTAGAAAGTAAAATAGTAGAAAGTACGTTAGCAGGTGTACATCGTGCAACAAAAATGTCTCCTTCTTTTAAAGCTGAAGAATATATATATAATGCTATAAAAGGATTTGGTAAATAATGGCATATCAAATAGATTATGGACCACAAGGTACAACTCTTATACAAGTTGGAGATAAGTTTTATTTAGCTTATCAAGATGCAAATACAATATATTATTGGGAAGTAGATGCTTCAGAATTAACTGCATTAACTGATGCACCAACTATAACTTATGATAACTTTGGTGTAGTAACTACTCCTATAAAAGGATTTCAAAATTATACACCTGAAGAATGGTCAAGAATAAAATCAGAAAATAACTTATGGTTTGCTGGACAAGTACAAGATGTAGGAAATAATAAATTTGTTATTGAAAATGTAATTAGTGGTATTAAAGACGTTATTGCTAATGAACCTTGGTCAGAAGATACTAGATTTTTAAACCTTGTAACAGAAGCAATGATAGAAGACCCTAAAAATTGGCAACAAAATTTAGAACTTGACCCAGAAAATAGGTTTATGAACTTAATAAATGAATATGGTTATAGCAAATCAATGTTTAATCGTATGAGAACATACGGTAGAGATGATATAGCTAAAGGTCAAATGGAAGCTGAAGCTCATAATTTAGTACTTAGTATTTTAGATACATTAGAAGCAACATTAGATGAAGATACTACTGCTTGGGCAGCTAGGCAATATGCAATGGGTAAATGGAGTCAAACTTATTTAACACAACAATTAACTGCTGCTACTCAAAAACATTCAATTTATGAAACAGATGCTTCATTTCAAAATGTATTAGATAACGGAGTTATTGGATTTTCAAATAAAGGTGAAGATGAAATTAGAAACTTATTAGATACTTGGTTACCTAAATCTTTACATGAACCTTATTTAAATCAACTATCATCTTTAGCTGGACAATTTATTAATAATCCAGATTTTGCATTAAATTTTGAAGAAAAATTAAAAGATGAAAGATTTGCTTTTAATAGTAATTGGGATAGAGAAATACCTTGGTCAAATATAATGGGTAATGCAAAAACATTAGTAGAAAAACTTTGGGGTGTAGTACCAAGTGAAGATGATGCTATCTTTGGTTCAATATTATTAACTAATGATATTAATAAACAATCAGAATTAATACGTTTAGAAGGATTAAATAGAGGTTATGCAGGACCTACAGCTGATTTAGTAACCGCATTAACTCAAGGTTTTGGTACTGAAGTTGTACCAATGCAAGATTTTAGATTAAATACAGGAGGTAAATAATGGCATTAGTTCAAATGAGAACTGATGGTGGTTCCTATTCTATGGTTGACCCTGTTCTTGTAAGCGATTATCAAGATATGGGTTGGACACTTACAAGTGATTTACCTGAGTTTCAACAAGATGTAACTGGTTATGGTGCAAATGTAAAAGTATATAATCCAGATAGAACAGTTACATTAGATAGTGGTGATACTATTAAATATCAACCTGAAATTACAGGTTATGTAAATACTGGTGGAGGAATGCAAACTCCTGTTATTTCACCACCTACTACTAAAAGTGGAAGTACTACTATATCAAGTCCTACATTTACATATTCTCAAGGGTTAGATGTTGCTAGAGCTATATATACATTTTTAGATGATAATTTATTAGATATTTTTGCAAAAGAATGGGCTAAATATGGTGACCCTCAAGTAGCAATAGGATTAACTAGAAAAAGTTCTGAATGGGAAAATCAATTTGGATATTTAAAACGAGCTGATGGAACATTAATTATGTCAGAACTAGATGCTATAGGTAATATAACTTCTTATAAAAATACTTTAAAAGAATATAATATTTCAGATTTTAGTTTATTTGAGAAAAAATTTGAAGGAATGGTTGCAAGTGGTGTATCACCATTAGAATTTCAAGATAGAATTGATTTAGTTTATAACGCAGTAATTGATGATATACCAGAAGTTCAAAGATTATATGCTGAACAATATGGTATTAATGCATCTAAAGAAGCTATATTTGGCGCATTAATAAACAAAGATGTAGAAGATGCAGTATTAGCTAATGAAATTACAACACTTCAATTACAAGCAGAAGGTACTTCTAGAGGATTTTCTACATCATTTGCTAGAGCTGATGAATTAAGATTACTAGGTTTAGATAGAAGTGGAGCAAGTAAACTTTATGAATCTGCTTCTAATGTAATGAGTAGAGCTGGAAGAGCTGGAAGAACATTAGGATTAGATACTTTAGAATCTGCAGCAGTAGGTAATGTAGATGCACAACAAGATATTATGCGTACTGAAGCACAGGTATTATCACAAAGCAGTATGCAAACTGGTTTACTAAAAAAAGATGGTAAAGTTACTGGACTTCTTGAAACTTAGTGTATAATAGTTTTATGCGTTGCGTGGTCCGCTAAAATAGACCTGCATCAGCTTTCAAAGCCTGCGTAGAAAGCTTGTATTTAAACCGCAGAGTAAGGACTTAGGGATTAGTTACCCAGCCCAAAAGTCAAGTGTGAAGGGTAACACCGCGGCTAGGTTCCACAGGCTTAGTCTGATA
>CAYFJI010000099.1:0-6672 GCA_964343365.1 uncultured Acidiferrobacteraceae bacterium | reverse complement strand
CCACTGCGACTTGCCATAAGCCAGCCTGGGCACCAGTCACTACGGCTGCATTTACAGCACCCACCCCAAAAAAGACAAGAATAAAGGTGCCTATATATTCACCAAGCAAAGCACGCCAAAGTCCCATTTCAGTTATTTCCTCTCGTTCATTCTATTTTTATAAAACATGATTCTGGTTACCGTAAGATACCTAATTTTGCTCAAATTCAAGCTGGTTATTAATGGATCCATAAAATTGGGTGTTAAAAAAACTGGAATTTTTGTCACTCACAGCACCAGTCAGAATTGTTTGGGTCAGATTTGCATAATCAAAATTAGCACCCTTTAGATTTGCTTTCGAAAAATCAGCCCCAGTCATTTGTGCTAACGTTGCGATGGAATTAGAAAAATTAGTATTGAAAAAATCTGCCCCATAAGCTCTTATCCACGATAATGTTGCTCCATTAAACGAAGCATTCCTACTACTTACCCATGAAAGATTCGCGTAACTAAGAATAGCATTATTAAAGTCAGCCTCACTTAAATTAGCCTCCGACAAATCAACACTCATCAGGTTAGAATTACTAAAATTAGCTCCCCTGAGGTTTGCTCCTCGAAGACTGCTTGCCATTGGACTCGGGTTTCCCAGACCAATAGACCCAAGTACACTTGCTGTTAGATCGGTATTTTCTAACACGGCCTGAGTCAAATCACTATCCTGTAATACAGTATGATCAAGTTTAGCATCAGTCAAATTTGCCTTTATCAGTGATGATCCAGGCAAAAACCCGTTACTAAGAATAGTACGCTCCAATCTGGCCATATTTAAAACTGCCTTAATGAAGCTGGCAGAAACAAGATTAGCATCTCGAATATCAGCTCTTGTCAAATCACTTCCATCTAGAATTGCTGAGGTTAAATTTACGGATCTTAAATTTGCATTCCTAAAATAGGCTTCGCGGAGATCTGCATTTCGGAGAGAGGCTCCCTCAAAATTCGTGGCTGTAAGATTAGCTCCTGTCAAGATTACTCCATCTAAATTTTGTCCTCGAAAATCTTTGCCAGAGAGATCTGCGCCAGGATAAAAAATTGTTTTATCATAAGCCGATACTGTGCTCAAGTTAACGGAACACAAAAAACATATTGTTGTAAAACAAATGACTCCGAAATATTTATTCAGAAATTTTTTCATGAAGCTACGTTTCTTGGCAGAAAAGTCATCTTTTTGGTAAAGTCTGGAGCGGAACGAACCTTTTTAATGTCAGCCCACACACCTTTGTAATATGGTATCGTCGTAGTTGGGTCGACATGATCAGAAACTAAGTCTGCTACTGAACCTTTAGGGTGCCCAAATAGCATGAATGTATGTCCGCGCTTCACAGCCTCTGTGATATAGACCATCGCTTCAACACTACCCATATCATTGGACACCTCCACCATATCTCCTGACGAAACAACAAGCTCCAAGGCATCTATTGGATTTATTTCTATAAACGGAACCGGATTGTGCTCAAGAAAATATGGAATCCTTTGATGGTGATATAAAGTTTGCCATATGTGGTTTGCCCTTCCATTATTAATCCAAAATCTATACTTTTGACGTTGCCGTGACACTTTGGCTGCGTAACCATGCCAAGGTTGAGGTGCGAAAATAAATCTCGCTTTACCTGTCTCTGTAAAAAAATGTCCATCTTCATGCATTCTTACGGTTCCAACGGGTATTTTATTAATCAGCCTCGTTGGTGTCTGGATACCTTGGTTGCCCAATGTCCTTAGTAAGTTATAAGTAACTCCCGCGTAACCTTCCATGGGGTCTTGCTGGGTTCCTTTGAACTGATATCTCGCGTGTATGAATACATCTTCATCTGTTTCCCAATCGTAATCCAAGAATTTACTACTCATCAATGGATTTTGATCTAATTCATAAAGCTCATGAAGCTTCTTCGCAAATTGTGCAATTATTTTCCAATCTGGCATCGCCTTCCCAGGGGGGTCCATAAATTTGGGATAAAGGCGTAACCGTCTTTCCCCGTTTATAGACGTCATATTCATTTCGCCCCATTGTGCAGCGGGTAAGATTAGGTTAGCCATTTGATTAGTGGCTGTTGGATAAATGTCCTGCCCAATTAAAAACATTCCGCCGTTTTTTAAGGCTTCTACAATTTTTGCCACTCGATTACCAATGTTTTGACCCTCGCTCTGCTTTATTACATTTGAAACAATATCCACACGATCCTTGATTTGCTTTGTAATAGCCTCTGATCTTAAAGTAGTGAGAACTGGGTTACAGCCTCCAACCCAGTAACATTTTACCTCTCCACGACGGACTGCTTCGTCCACATTTTTTGCTGGGCGACCACCGGGATACGGTGGACGAACGTAAGCTTCTTGATGCCCCCCTAATCGGCTAATTCCAGTGCCAGGTTTTCCAATATTGCCGGTTAACAAGCCTAAATCAACAATGGCTGCAATATTTTCATAATTTTTTAAGCCCCAAATTAACCCTTTTTCATAATGAAAAAGGGTGCGTTTTCGAAAATTGTCTTCTTTGGGTCGCGCTATCCAATCTGCTGCCTGATAAATTTTTTCTGTCGGAATACCAGTCACCTTTGAAGCTTCTTCAAGAATTATCTCAATTGGACGGTCAACTGCTAGAGTCGATCGTTGGTAAGCCTCGAAGGTTTGCCATTCCATTTTTTTTCTGATAAATGCAATGTCATGCCACCTTTTCTCGAGGATGACTCTCGCAATCGCGTTCAAGAGCTGGATATCTGTTCCGGGTTCTATTTGCAAATGAAGCACTCTATCCTTCCCGCCAGCAACTTCGGCGGTTGCAACAGACATTGTTCGGCGCGGATCAACAATAATTATCCTACCCGATTCACTAGGTTCCGTTCCGAAGGCTCTCAATTTTTCAACGTTTGTAACACCGGCGAGATTCGGAGTCATTTGACTCAAAAAATAATTGGTTTGAGTTTCATAAGGATTTGCCCCTACTATAACAATGGTGTCAGCGAGGCCTGCATCTGCGTAGGAATTGGTCAGCGGAACGATTCCCGCGTCCCCTGCAGCATGAATCTCGCTGTTGTACGCAGGACGATTGTGAATAGATGCAGTTTTCGTACCTATCCCACTAAAAAAAAATCGTCCAACTGCCCAATTATTTTCGAATCCTCCTCCACCACCACCATGGTCGAAGAATTTCATCCCCACTGCATCGGGCCCCCATCGATCTATAACAGCCTTAATTACACGAGAACCCAGTTCGATACCTTCATCCCAGGTGATTTCTATATGTGATTCATCACGTTTCAACAGTGGCACTTTTAAGCGATCTTTTGTTTGTTGGTCAGGTGCATACAGAGTTTTAGCTAGTCCCCCGCCCCTTACAGATGACAATCCCTTATTCACTGTGCATTTTTTATCGGGAATAATTAAAATATTGAACCTTCTGCCATCGTTATCGACCACTTCTGTATGGCTTGATGGCGACAACCAAGAATCCATGGAAGTAAGTTGTTTTTCGTAGTCGGTGTTTAAAGCATTTCTTTTTTGTGATGGGCCGCCATTACGGCCAACCGGCCAACGAAATACGCGATACCCGCAACCAACAATGCAGAACTGGCAGACTGTGTTAAATTCCTCCGCATCTTTGGGAGGTAAGGGTACAGAATTCATACTCTTACCCTCTATATGATGTTGGTTTGTCGACCGTATATTAGGCCATCAATATTGTAGGCCTGCACAATGCCGTCTGAAATACGTAACATAATTTGAGGAAGTGACTGACTAGCTTGACCAATTATCATAGTACCGGCTCGCGACGGATCAAAAGTACTCCAATGGCATGGGCAAATTAACATCTTTCTCTCTGGTCGGTAACTTACAGGACACCCTTTGTGAGTGCATAACTGAGAATAGGCAACAATCTCATTATTAGGTCCAATTCCATTAATTGCAGAATTATCTAATCGTATTAGTACCGCCGGTGACGATTTATCCGGATAAGCGAAATACAATAATGTTCGAGGTTCTATTTCATCTAACGGTGCAATGTCTAGAATTGGAAATTGTTTTTCAACTGAATCAGAACTGGAGTTGTCGGCAACTGAAACACCAGGAATGACTGCTCCCGCTACACCTATCTTTATGAAATCCCGTCTATCCATTTTGTTTAATCCCAGGACGCATACAAATTACAGTCATGAAAATCTGAAAATTCGGGTTCTGAAGAAGAAAGTATTGCGAATCCATTACGACTACCTTGTTGAGTATCAGTGTCTTGCCCTATCGCAGATCGATTTCCAATGAATTTATCACCAACAATATGCGTTACGATTACGTACCATGCGCCACCTGGAATAGTTACGCCTTCTTTAGGTCCCAAACGGGTGCTCATTGCGCGCGCTGTCCTCCAGTCTACAATAGTTTCCATACGATCAGGCTCTAGAGAATTAACGATGGTTAATCTCTGTTTCTTCCAAGCATGAGATCGCCCTATTAACGCTATATCAATTTTAGGTGTCACGCATAAAATTACATGTCTATTTTCACCTTCAACATTTAAATTTTCGTAAAATGCATCAGGCGCTGAAACTGCGAAACAACCTGAGGTTATATCACCATTTGATAGTTCAGCGACTTTGCCCAAGGCCTCTTCTGGACTTAACAAGGTCGGTGGTGACCATGGAAAATCCTTAAGGGTTACGTGATCAAAATCTGGTAATGGGAAACGTTTTGCCCACATCTTTTCACTCCTCTGCATGGTTGTATGTTGATGAAAGTAGCCATTACAAAACCTTTGAAGGGGACTATACAACATATAACTAATTTGGAATATATTGTTTCCAGGCATCCATTAATTCCAGTCCCAGAGTAAATACATATTTTCGGTGCGAAATCCGTATCCCATACATACGTTTTTTGCATGATTGATCTCGTGTAACATACGCTAATTACCACCCTTTATGTCACACATAAACGACATTTTACGCTCCTATATATTTTTTTAACTATCCTACTGATTTACAGATAACACAACAATTACCGACAACACTACGAACTCACAAGAAAATGAACACAAGTCAAAACCCTGATCTTAAAGACGCTGTCAACACCCTCCTTAATAATTGGACAATAGAAGTTACTCCTGGTGGAGCTAAAAAAATTGATGACTTTCGAAATTATCTTAGACCGGGTACTACAGTCTATATTACTTTTTTGCCAGGCTCAGACTTTGCCGATACTCTCGAAATAGCATTACGATTAAAAGACGAAGAAATGAAACCGGTGCCTCATTTAGCAGCGCGAAGTATCCCAAACTCATCCTGGCTTAAAAATAATCTCGATCATTTGAAAACTAAAGTAGGCCTAGATGAAGTTCTCTTAATTGGAGGCGGAGTGGACAATCCAGTAGGTGATTTCTCCGATACAATGCAGTTATTAGACACTGGATTATTCGAAGAATTTGAAATAACCAATATCGGAATTGCTGGTCACCCTGAAGGTAGTCCGGATATTTCCGATGAAGACATTAAAGATGCATTACTATGGAAAAACGATTACGCAAAAAGAACTGGGTTTAATTTGTGCATAACAACTCAGTTTGTTTTTGAGGCCGACCCAGTTATTGAATGGGAAAAACGTGTACGCGCGGAAGGTAATAGTTTACCAATTCGGATCGGTATTCCAGGTATCGCCACAATTAAAACTTTACTTAACCACGCGCGCGCTTGTGGAGTCGGCCCATCAATTAGGTTCTTAACAAGACAGGCAAAGAATGTTGCGAAACTGGTACAACCATCAAGTCCTGACACGTTACTTCTTAATCTGGCTAAACATCAAATTGAAAACCAATCGTTAATAAACGGAATACATGTCTACCCGCTTGGCGGACTAAAAAAATCTGCGGCATGGTTCACAACCGTCGGTGATGGTAAGTATGAACTCAGCAATCAAAATAACCAAATGATTTTTGCAGGCAATGATGATCGACAGTAAACTTTAGATCTAACAGCGTAATACGCGACACACATGCGTGTCTAAAATCTTAAGTATTTTCCTGTTACTGACATATTTTATAGGGAGAAATAATGGCAACTAAATACTGTATTCTATACTGGCAAGAAATACCTTCTTTCGTGGAGGCTACCGATGGTGATACGAAACAGAAAATTCAATTAAGTGACCGATTTCAAGAACTCATCGATAAAGCAGCAATGAGACGAAAACTCGCGGGCACTGATGCGTATCTAGAAGGTTTTAATAAAGGCGAACAAACTGAGGCATCGGGTACTCCCGAGGAGGTCGCCAAGATGATCAGTGAGAAACTAGAGGCAGAATTTGACACTATCTCTGAAGCCGCACTTACGAAACGGTAACAACAGTTTGGATTCTGTTCAAGTTTTTTCTAAAAAAACAGTGCTCAAATGACAGCTGGTTAAGCAAGTGGAATTATCCCCAAACTGCGCAATTTTCCGTCCGAAAATAAGTGGTATCGATCCGGATACTATCCTGCGGATACATGGTTACAAGGACCCAAAAAAGGTTAAGCCAATCATTAAAGATACCGCAGAAGCTATGTTAATAACCGGGATGTCCTTGTTTGAACCTTTGATCTACTACCGCGAAGTCGAAATTCAATCGCTAGACGGCGCGCACCTCCATCTCGACCGAAATGCTACAACCTTTACT
>CAYFJI010000098.1:0-6722 GCA_964343365.1 uncultured Acidiferrobacteraceae bacterium | reverse complement strand
ATGTTATCGCTACGCATTGTGACAATTTCTGCCTCAGACAAGCCCAGAATTTCTTTTAGGATTTCATCAGTATGCTCACCAAGTAAAGGTGATCTTATAACGGATGTTGTGGAATCTGACAATTTAATTGGGTTACCTACCGTTAAATATTTTCCACGTTCAGGGTGATCAACTTCAACTACGGTTCCGCTTGCTCTTAATGAAGGCTCTTCTGCCAGCTCTTTCATTGAAAGCACAGGGCCGCACGGAACATTTAGAGGATTTAGTATTTCCATTATTTCAAATTTGGTTAAGGTAACAGTCCATTTTTCAATTTCTTCAAACATCTTATCAAGTTTCGATAATCGTGCCTTAGGTGTATTCCACTTGGGATCATGCAACCAATCTGATCGTCCAATTGCACGAGCTAAATGATCAAAAGAAGCGGCCTGTGCTATTATGTAAATATATGAATTTGGGTCACTTTCCCAACCTTTGCACTTGACAACCCATCCAGGCTGGCCTCCTCCAGACGCGTTACCTGCTCTAGGTGTTGCCTCGCCAAACTCTCCGTTAGGATACTGCGGATACTCAGTCAGAGGGCCGTGGCTTAAACGTTGTTGATCTCGTAATTTAACTCGGCACAAATTTAGAACACCATCTTGCATAGCACATTCCACTCGTTGCCCTAGCCCAGTTTGCTCTCTTTGATAAAGAGCTGTGACGATGCCAAGAGCCATGTTGAGGCCCGTACCAGAGTCTCCTATTTGGGCTCCAGTAATTGTAGGTGGGCCATCATCAAATCCGGTAGTGCTGGCCTCTCCACCAGTACATTGGGCTACGTTCTCATATACTTTACAGTCCTGGTAGGGGCCAGGCCCAAAACCTTTGACTGACGCATAGATAATTCGTGGATTCAATTCTTTAATATGATCCCAACTAAACCCCATTCGATCTAAGGCACCGGGCGCAAAGTTTTCAGCAAGCACATCACATGATCTAATTAATTTCGTAAAAATCTCTTTACCTTTGTCACTTTTTGTATTTAATGTGATACTCCGCTTATTATGATTAAGCATTGTAAAATAAAGGCTATCGACATCAGGAATGTCTCTTAATTGACCACGAGTTGCGTCTCCTACGCCAGGTCTCTCAACTTTAATGACATCGGCTCCGAACCATGCCAGCAATTGAGTACATGTAGGTCCTGACTGAACATGTGTCATATCCAGGACTCGTACCCCTTCAAGCGCCTTCATATTTTTTCTCCCAGGCTTTTTGGATTATTCAAACATGCATGCTATAGACTCTAATTCTGAATCCATGCGAGTTGCAATGATCATATGTCAACTACCAGTACTAGTCTTTTTTAATTTTTTTAGTAATGGTAACAGGAACAAAAGAATTGCTATCACCATTATCGGTCCTGAAATTGGTCGTGTAAAAAACACTCCGAAACTACCGTCACTTATTAACAAGGATTGCCGCATCGATGTTTCAGCTAAAGGGCCCAACACAATCGCCAGAACCGCAGGTGCCATTGGATAATCTAGTTTACGCATCAAATAGCCAACTACACCAAAAATGAAAATTAACCAAACATCATGCATATCCTGCATTGGAGCATAACCTCCAATAATGCACAACACAAAGATTATTGGCGCTAAAATAGTGAACGGCGTACGCAAAATAGAAATAAAGCCTGGTATAAACATCAAATTAATCAACAATGCGAATAAATTGGCAACATACAAACTTGCAATTAGAGCCCACACAAAACTTTGATGTTCAACAAACAACATCGGACCTGGCTCTAGACCCCAAATAACCATACCTCCTAACAAAATTGCAGTAGTTGGCGAGCCTGGGATACCTAAAGTTAACATTGGCAGCATTGATCCCGTGCTTGCTGCATTGTTTGCGGCTTCAGGAGCTGCAACTCCGCTTAGATTTCCCTTGCCAAACGAATTGGGGTTCTTCGACATAGTTTTCGCGACGCCATATGCCATTATGGAACCTGGAGTTGCTCCTGCCGCAGGCAAGATGCCAACAAAATAACCAAGAAATGAGCCCATTATGGTGGCTTTAATTGTCGTCATCAAACTTCGAATATTATCTAAAATTCTTCTAACTGTGATATTTGCTTGCGATATAGTAACTTTTCCCCCGCTACTTTCAATAGTCCACAACATTTCACCAATCCCATAAATTCCGATGGCTAATACCAAGAAATTAATGCCATGGAAAAATCCTGGCAATCCGCCAAAAATGAGTCGGGGTTGCCCACTTATTATGTCAAGCCCTACGGCACTTAGAGCCAACCCAATAAAAATAGAGAAAAGTGTTTTTGGAATATCATCACCGCCAAGTCCTACGAATGTTGCAAATGCCAAAATCATCAATGCGAACTCTTCAGGTGAACCGAATGCCAATGCGACAGCTGCAAGAGGTGGTGCAAATAACGTAAACAATACAACTGAAATCGTACCACCAAGAAAAGATGCGCCTGCTGCTACGATCAGCGCCTTATCCGCTTCACCCTTCAAAGCCAGAGGTCGTCCATCAAATGTAGTAGCGACAGCCGTCGACGCGCCTGGTATCCCTAACATTATCGAACTTATTGCCCCGCCATACATTGCTCCATAATAAATTGCGGCAAGAAAAATTATTGCTCCTGCCGGTGGAACTAAAAATGTCATGGGAAGCAGAATTGCAACGCCATTCACTGATCCAAGTCCTGGCATGGCGCCGATGAACAATCCTAAAGCACAACCGCCAATAATCAACGCGATGTTGAGCGGCTGTAAGACTGAGCCAAAACCTTCCAATAATAGATTCATTACTTCCATTAATTAAACCACTCCCAAAAGAAAATTGCTCTTTGACATCGCATCACATAAACCAATCATATAGCGGGTAAAATAGCGGTTCGCTATATCCTTTCGGTAAAGTAATTAATAAAGCAATCTCGAAAAAAAAGAACGCAACCACAGGCGTGGCGACTGCTATCAATATAGATGTGCTCCATCGATGAGATCCTAATAACCTTATATACAACAGAAGAAAGATTAGGACCGAAAAATAAACACCGATAATGTGTATCGCTCCGATCATAAAACCTAACAAACCTGAAACAGTCAGAAACATTTTTAAGGAAGAATTGGTCAAATAGGGCTCTGTAGATCTCGATACGACAGTATTTCGACGAAACCAGCGAACAATAATCCAGATACAGCAAATCAACATACCGACAGCTAGCCAGAAAGGAAACGCCCCACCGCCAGGACCCTGCTGAGGGATCCAGCCGATAGGGAGTTCCGAACTTTTCCACATCAGGTAGACAGAAAAAAGTGCTAGAACTGCAGCCATCACTAAATCTGCTTTCCGCAAAATATCTATCTCCTATCGTTCTAACATAGAAGCAACCTCATGATTAAATTTCTCCAATATCTGTAAGCATGGTCTGATGGATAGCTTTTTCTCCTGCCCAGTAAGTTTTCAGAGCATTCCCGGTTAGAAATCCACCCCTCAAACTCTTCTTCTGCATGTATTCCTGCCACTCATCTGAAGCATAAACTGCGGCGAACATCTTTCTATAATAAGCCTCTGCTTCACTGCTCATTCCAGGAGCACCAACCACGCTTCTTTGCATAAAATAAACGTAGTCTTTACCTAACTCCCTAAAAGTAGGTGCATCAGGAAATAATGGCAATCGATTTGGTGTAAATGCAGCAATAGCACGAGTAGTTCCAGCTTCATAAAAACCAAGCTGTTCAGACGGATTATTCACTGTTGAGTTACAGTGCTTGCCGGCTAATTGCTTTGCTACTGCCCCGCCCCCTTTAAAGGGTACATACTTGATATCTAAATCATATGCTTGATTCAAAAAAGTGGTCAATAGTTGATCCTCTTGACCTGAACCGGTTCCAGCCATGACCCACTGATTGCCAGCTGCTTTCGCAGCCGCGACAAAATCATCCACATTGTTAATGCCTGAATCAGCATGCACCCACAAAAGAAAAGTATCTTCGGCCATTCGCCCGATGGGTGTGAAAGTCGAAATATCTACATCGAGTGCTGGTTGTCGTAAGGGAGTGGTATAGAAACTATTCAATGTTACCATTATGGTGTGATCATCTCCCTTTTTTCCCTTTAGATGCACCAAAGCTTCTGCCCCTGATCCTCCAGACTTATTCACTGGAACAAGTGGCTTTGATGACAAGTTGTATTTTTCAACAATGCTCTGCATCAGCCTAGCCATTTTATCCGCACCACCACCTTTTCCTGCCATTATGACAAAATCAATAGGTTTTTTTGGAGCCCACTCAGCTGTCGCGACACCCGGGCTGAAAATAGCGAGTGAAGCTAAGATAAAAATGCTAAGTTTGCAAAGTTTATTTGCATACAGTCTCATGAATCTCTTCCTCCTTGAAAAAGAAAATTATAAAAATTGATATTCGCTTTGAGGGACCCACGAAATGCTTTTTTGAGCATCGTTCGGCAACTTTCTTGTGATAGTGAGGGTCACGAAGCCGCAGGTCTAACGGCGTAGACTAGTCTAGTCTAGCAATTTTGTAAATACCCAATCTTAGATGTTTATAACATTTTTTTGTTTGTACTCATGTGGCTTGATACCTGAATCCAAAATACCAAGCAACTTTTTTTAATGCCTTATATATACGGTTATAAAATCTTCTTATTCTTACCCTAATTTTTTTTGATAATCATGATTTCCGAAGTAACTAAAAGCTTTCAAGTAGATCCTACTTGAAGTACTATCTTGCCAAAATGAATGCTACTCTCCATTATTTTATGAGCTTCTCTAACATCCTCTAAGTGTAAGATTTTATAAATAACGGGTTTTATCTTCTGGCTGGCAAATAAAGGCATTACCACCTTTTTGAAATCTGAAATAATTTCGCCCTTTTGAGCAATAGATCGTGACCTTAAAATCGAGCCAACTATCTGATGGCGCTTAACCAAAATTGTGCCTAGATTAATCTCGGTTTTGGCGCCTCCAATGATACCTATGATAATCAATGTTCCTCCAACTGCTAAAGCTTTTAAGTTAGAACTCAAATAGCTAGCACCTATATGATCGAGGATTATATTTACTCCTGAACCTTCAGTATCACTCTTGATTTCGTCAAGAAAATCTTGTTTTTTATAATCAATTACAACATCAGTACCAAGTTCTCTTAAACTGCAAAGCTTCGTTGATGAGGCAGTAGAAAATAATCTCGAATTTGGAACAAGTTCACGGCAGAGCTGAATAGCTGCAGTGCCTACCCCTCCTCCTCCACCGTGTACAAGAACACTTTCTCCATCTTTCAAACCCGCGATACGAAATAAATTTAGATAGGATGTTATATACGTCTCAGATATACAAGCCGCCTCATAGAAATTCATTTCATCAGGTATTGGAATTAGATGTTTCCGATGGGCCGTTACAAATTCTGCATAGCCTCCGCCCGCTACAAGAGCGGCAACGCGATCCCCCACCTCAAAATCGTTAACGTTTTTTCCCAACTCTGTAATTATCCCAGCTACTTCAAGACCAATGATTGTTGATTCCCCCTTAGGAGGCGGATAATATCCTTCTCGTTGTACGATATCAGGCCTATTTACGCTCGTTGCTTTTACATGAATTAGAACTTGATCATCACTCGGCCTAGGCCGAACAACACTAGCTACTTCAAGCACATCAGCAGAACCGAAGCCATTTGCTATAACTGCTAACATTTTTTTATTAACTACAGTCATCCTGACCCGAATTAAAGGCTAGCAGTTTGATATGAATTATTAAGAGTTCGAAGACCTTCTATTTTAATGTCAACTTCATCGCCATTTTTCATTGATTTTGCACCAAGTGCTGTACCACAAGCGATCATGTCTCCCGGGCGCAGAGTCTGGCATTTTGACAAATACACGACCAGTTCTAATGGTGAAAAAAACATATCACTTAACAGATAATTCTGTCTTTCTTCACCATTTACAAATGCTTGAACAATTTGATTTTGAGGTGCAAAGTCTGTCCTTATAGTTGGCCCGCATGGGCCAAATTTATCAAATCCCTTCGATCGACACCATTGCTCATAGCCGTCTTCCTCACGAATTATTTTTGCCGCCGTAACATCATTGATTGCTGTATAACCGAAAACATAATCTGATGCATTCTCTAGAGAGACATTAGTGGCAGATCGACCGATAACAACTGCCAGTTCCGCCTCATAGATCACAGGACCAATGTATGATTCTGGTTGTACGATTACCCTATTAGGACCCAAAAGACAAGATGGTGGTTTGATAAAGTACCAAGGATGTTTTGGAGTCGGTAAGCCCTGCTTTTCTGCAACCGAAGGAAAATTATTCCATATACCAAGTATTAACGCCTGACTTGGCGCTGGGCATTCTAGCGTTACCTCAGATAAGTCATAAACTTCTCCATCTGCTTGATGCTCAAAAAACATGTCGCCAGCATAGCTTATTACCTTCTTCTCCTCGAGTATGCCAAACCCTGTTTGATCATTTCGGGAAAACCGAACCCATTCAACCATTTTTTGTTCTATCTCCTCTTTTTTTTCAGAAAACTCAGCAGTCTAAAAAAATCGCAACTTCCATAATTAGCATGCCAACAATAGCTTCTTATGGTCGCTTTCTCGGTTATAGACGATAGAAACGACTATACCCTAGAATTTTATTGATTATCAACAAAAAATTGGCGGAGAGAGAGGGATTCGAAC
>CAYFJI010000097.1:0-6755 GCA_964343365.1 uncultured Acidiferrobacteraceae bacterium | reverse complement strand
TCAATGCGGCTTATGGTGCAATCAATAATTCAAGTGTGACATTTGAATTTAAGGCTCAACCTGATGTGGCTATACAGCCAATTCAAAATAATGGAGTCACTATTAGATGCTTAAAAAGTTTGAACATTATGCACATCACCACGTAAGGAAATAAAAAAATGAGCATAGATACAGAGGTGTCTTATTTGCTCAACCAGTTAGATGACCTAAAGAAAAGAGTTTACAAAATGCAGAAGGATGAAAAGATGAGTAAAAGATTAGCAGGATACGGATTAGGGATAGGTCTAACTGGATTAGCAATAACGGCATATTTACTGGTACGACACGTTAGAGACGGAGGTGGATAAATGGACATGTTAAAGATGAGGGTTTCAACCGTTTTAGCAATTGCTTTAACAGTTGCATTGTTACTTGTTGGAATTATTGGATTGGCACTCAGTTATTTAAACCCTGTCCAATGGATACTGCCTTATATATCAAGTTGTTTTGATTATGTAGGTTGTTGGGTTCAGCCAACTCTCATTTACACAAGTGGCATAATTGAGACATTAAATACTAATTGGTTAGTAACACTACCCACCTCGCTCGTAATCTTCTCTATGGGGCTTCTACAGCCCGAATCTCGCAGAAATATCAAAGCCTTTCCCAGTAAGGTTCTCTCTGCATACCGAAAAGTCTGTTCATGGCGTGACTGGCTCTTTGCCAAGATTGAATATCTTAATGGTGAATCTGCCAAGTGGAGAAGGGCTTTTAATATCGCAAAATCACCTTATTCAGCCTTGAGATTTATGGGCCTCAGTCCACAAATGGCCATAGGGCTATTGGTAGCAGGAAGTACCGCAACAACAGCGGTGACCGTCAATGAGGTCACACAATCCAAGTCATTCTCTAATGGAGATTCTGGGGTTTATGATGCTCCCAGTGATGTTCCTATGGCATTAAATACCAAGGACTTACCTTCCCCAATTGTGCAAGCATTAAGTGAAGAAAATACATTGGCTATTTCTCTGGGGGCAGTTCCAGTTAGAGAGATTAAATTAGATGATATAAGCATTGGTGAAATCTATAAAGGAAGTGCAGGGTCAGATGCAGGAAACACCTCTGTTATTCCAAGTGTTTGCGATGCCACAAATCCTGCCAAGTCTGGAAATGCAAAATGCCCTGCAATATTGGTTACTGGAATCCCTGCTATTGCCGCATCAGGAGACACTCCTGCACAGGTAGCCACTAGGATAAGGATAGGGCAAATGGAAATCTCAAAATCGAGATGTAAGACTTTTCAGCTAGAAGATTCAGACATACATACGACTGAAGTCCATTTCAATGTGGCTGATGGCCTGAGTATTTATCAAACAGCAGGCACAGCCCCACGCAGGACACAGCTTTCAGGCTCTCATAGCAGTGAAAATATGAATACTTCTGGGGGTACTTTTGACAGGTTGCTTATCATAGCAGGCACAAGTGGGGTAAATGGAACTATCGGCACATTAAATTTATCAAATATTTTTAGCAAGGGCGGCCCGTGTATATTTAAAAATTTGGACATCGGAGTCTTGAAGATATTAGAGAATGAAGTAGGTCATGATAATAATTTATCTACTAAGGATTTCAAGATATTAAATAGCACCACATCTCGTAACTGGAGTTTAATAGATAACTTTGAACTAAACTTTACTGAGCCTGCAACTCAACTTGCGAATCCATAAAGGTAGTTATGTTTAAGCGATTCAAAAATATGTTTAAAGCAAAAACAGGATATTGTTTTAAATGTAAAAAACTTCAGTCAGTTACTGAAGTTACCTACGTTCATTTAGATAATGGTAGAAGGCAACTAAAAGGATTATGCAAAGTATGTAATACCAAGGTGAGTTCATATGTTGGATTATAGTAAGGAAACAATACAGGAAATAGTAGCTTGTTTAGATAGTATAGCTACCTCGTTAAGCGAAATTGCCAATCATGGTATTACAGTAAAACAGTTAAGTACCGACTGTATGACAGGTTGGCATACAAGCGACCTTGATGGATGCAAGGGATGCGGTTGTGACTGTCACGAAGCGTATGATGGGTTTCGACCAAAATGAAGCCTAGGAAAGTTACATTTGAATGGGCTGAACCTGAGATTATAGATATTCCTGAACCAGTTAAAAAAAAGAAACGTAAAATCGGCCCACCGAAAAAATTAATTCAGTTATCTGCTAAGTTCGATAGCGATTGCTATTACGCATATGTAACAGGATGCGGAGACATAAAAGCAGGAGATTATATCCATTGGGAAGGTGCAAACATGGCATGGCATCTCAAGTGTATGCAGGAGGATTATTATGCCTAAAAGATGGTGGGAGATAATTCATTTAAGACCACAGGTTTTAACGGCAATTGTTATTCTGGGAATTATTGCGATTATTGCAATATATGAAGATTTACCAGAGATTGCAGGAGTAGCAGGAGCAGGAATTATTGCTCTTTCTAAGGATGTAATTACATCAGATGGTAATAACACATAACACCCCTTATTTTATATAAGGGGATGTTATGTTATACCTCTTAATACCCTAAGAATACATCAATGTACATCAATGTATGGAATTACTACTTGACATATGTAAAGAACATGTCTATTATGTACACATAAACAAACAAGTCAGGGGTCTGGGATTAGGAAAGTTCTAAGCGAAACCAGACCCCAAGGAGTTAAAAAATGACAGGTAAAGAAATTTTCAGTATCCCTACAGCAAACCTGTTTACACTAAAAAGCAAAATTGAAAAACTTGCAAAAAGAGCAGAAAAACTAGGATGTGACTTACCTACTATAGAAGTAGTCTCTGAGACATATTCTAAAACCTATGTTGTTGGTGAATATGGAGATTTAGACCACCACCATGATAACAACTGTGGATGTCAGCCTGCTGATTATCAAAAGTTTTTAGAACTAAGGGACATTGAGTTTGTAGACGTTAAAGTCTTAGGACAGGGCCCAAGCCTAAAAGGATGGTCTATTACAGTATATGTAACCAGAGATGGCATGGAATTTGGTGGACACGCTAACGCATCTGATGATGAGAGGGCAAGAGTAGAAAATGGAGAATGTGACCATTGTGGACTCAAGAGGAATAGGAAAGGGGCTTTCGTAGTAGAGCATCTTGATGGTAGCCATAAAGTTATTGGCACAACTTGCATCAAGGACTTCCTTGGATGGAGTTCCCCAAACAAGATTGCATCTTACATGACAGATTTACATGCGTTTATAAAAGATGCAGATTTTGAAACCACTCACAGGGTTTATGGAAAAGCAGTAGCAACTCTTGACCTAGATACCATCTTGGAATTGGCTCACAGGGAAGTAGAAACCAATGGATGGGTTTCAGTGGGCATGGCAAATGATTGGACTTCTCCTTACACAGATGAGGACACCACCAAGCAGAAAGTGCTAATAGCATTAAAAGACACCCCAGAAGCTACACTTAGCCCAGAGGCAAAAGTAGTTAAGGATTGGATGCTAACCTTGAAAGGGTCTGATACAAAATACCTTAACAACCTTGGCATTATTGCTGAGAAAGGATTCGCTACAAGCAGGACTATAGGAATAGCAGTTAGCGGTGTTATTGCTTACCAGAACATGATAAATGCAAAAGCAAGGGAAGAAGCCCGAAAAGAGCAAGCAGACACCTCTGTTCATATGGGTGAGATTAACAAGAGGGAAGAGTTTACAAATGTAAGCCTTGATTCCAAGACATGGAAAACAGTCTCTACTCAATATGATGAATATGAAACTTGCATCCACAGGTTCACTGTAAATGGAAATGTCATGGTCTGGTTTGGTTCTAAAGAACTAGAGGCAAATGAAGGAGAAATTATCACGGTTAAGGCTACAGTTAAGAAACATGACACATTCAATGGCATAGCCCAAACAATAGTAAACAGGGTGGCTCTAGTATAAGGAGATTGACATAGGTAAAGGGGGTGGGTTACCATTCCCTTTACATACGTAAAAGGCAAAGGAGTTAAATCTATAAAGGAGGTGCTAATGATAACAATATGCAAGAACAGTTAAAACACATAGACACATACAACCCAGACAACTGGGGGACTATGAAGGAGTGTGGAAAACACTTTGGGATTTCTAGACAAAGGGTTCATCAACTTTTACTACAGGGCAGATTAGGAGAATGTGAAAAGGCTTTTTCCCCTGTCGTATCTGGAAACCAAGTCTGGATGATTCCAAAACCGTTTGAGATGACAGTAACCAAACATTGGGTTCAAGGCCATACAAAAAAAGTAAATGGAAATATCAAATTTATAAAGCCTTACCTAAAAGAAAGTAAATATTAAAAAAAGGAGTGAAATTGTCAGAACAATATGAAGCAGAGGTGCATTACCTCAAAGATACAAATAAATATGTCTACACCGTTGGGATGAAAGTCCCTGCCATATCGGGGTTCGTAGACAACAATTACACCATGGTTAAGATAAACATGGCAGAAGACACCAAAAATATTCTGGACAGGTTATCTGGCTGTGTGAAAGCAGGAGGATGGACAAGAGAGAACTGCACAGATGGTTCTCACGATATTAGAAATGCCACTGTCACAATGACAAGGGGAGATTTAAAAATAGCAGGGTGTACCACCCATGATTGGCAGAAGAATGAGAGATGCCAAGAAGACTGCAATGGAAGACCAGTCAAAGACCCTGCAAGGGATTACAACTACAACTGGAACATTGATGGCATTGTTTTGGATGGAGTTAATGGAACAGCCTACGCAACGGCAGAGCCAGTTGCCCCAACTGCTTCAGTAAGCGTCCCACAAGCCCCAAAGAGCGTTTTTCCTGTAGATGCAGGGAAGATAGCCAAGATGACTGAGGAAATCATGCGGAATGAAAGAACCGCAGTAATGCAGGCTATGGCTGACAGTGGGGATAATTGGGAAGATATAGCCGATATAATTGCCCACCGTTTGAATTCCAAAACCTTTGCCCTGTTCTCTGATATTCAGGGAGCAATGGCTTCTTGGGGTATAACAGAACCAGATGTTATACCAGATGTTATACCTGCTTCTCAGGAACAAAAAGAGGCAGATATCCCAAGTGTCCATAACAAAGTGGATGCAAAAGAATGGTTTGAAAGTAAGGACATCCCAGTGTCTTTTGTCACTGAAGTCTTGAAGGGAACAGGCCATGCCAGTGCAGATGACTGGATGAAAGCAGAGGGAGCAGAATGGGTTGATTTTTGCCTCTGGGTTGAATCAGAATATGAGATTCAGAAAGGAGGAGATTTGCCGTGGTAGATGAGGGTGACCTTTGTCCTGAAGCCAAGCAATGGAAAAAGGCATATCAGCTTGAGCATGAGGAGCATAAAAAGACACTTCTCATGCTCAGGAAGACAATGGATGAGTCCAACCAGATTTTTGTCAACACCAGAGACATGATTGGATTTATGGAAAGGCTTGCTTCTTCAGGAAGTTATCCTGAGAAAGTAGAAAGAAGACCGATTAAAAAAGGAGTTAGTTTTGAATGATTATGATGGAGGGTTGTCTACCCCTGAAATAATAAAAGTAGGCACACGATATGAGGTCATCTGGGGGGACATAGATGCCCCAGACATGAAGTGGACTCTGGACAGGGTGGAAACTTCCAGAGGGGGTGACCCGAACTGTGAAATTCAAATAGAAGACTTTATGAATTTTGGGGGAGCATATCTTCTGAGTCCCATGAAATGGACTCTGAACAGGTCACCCAGAAGCATCATCACAGAATTGGGTGATGTATCAGAGCGTTCCAAAGAAGAATGGAAGCAGAGGTTTCTTCAAGTTGCCAAGATGGTCTTGGAGATTGAAAGGGCAGGAGAACCTGTCCTAGACCTTAATGACAGGACAAGCCCAGAACAGCCACCAGAGATGGTCACAGGGCTTTGTTATCAGGGAACACCTTCTCTTATATTTGGAGATGGTGGAATTGGAAAATCCTTAATAGGGTTAACAATTGCAACAGGGGTTCATAATGGACATGGAGTGGAGAATAGTTTTGGAGTAATTCAGGGCAATGCTCTGATACTGGACTATGAGACTTCATGGGAAGAGACATACAGAAGAAGCAGGGACATAGTAAATGGGCTTGGCAATGGAAGCAGGATGGTTTACTACAGATATTGCTCTGCTCCTCTATATCAGGATGTGGAGAGCCTTAAAAACCAGATTGCAGACCTAGATATTAAGTTCCTTTTGATTGATTCAGCAGGGCCTGCATGTGGTGGAGAACCAGAGAACGCAAATTCCACTTTAAAGTTCTTTAATGCCCTGAGAAGTTTAACTGATTCAGAGCAACCATTGACCACATTAACACTGGCTCATGTCACCAAGGTTGGAAGTAATGGAAATCCGTTTGGAAGTGTTTACTGGACTAACATGCCAAGAAATACTTTTGAATTAAAGAAAGCCCCAAACACTGATGGGAACTACATGGAAATTGCCCTGCATCACAGGAAAACCAATGTGGGAAAATTATTAGACCCCAAGGCTTTCAGAGTTACTTATGAACCATCCCTTATAAGTGTGGAAAATATTGATATTAAGAAGAGTTCATTGAGCAGAGGGGAATCTATCCCCAAGCAGGTAATAAACCTCTATACAGGGGGAGCAGAGCCTGACATAGCGGCAATTCTGGAACAGGATGGTGGCTTGACCACTAAAGAGATTGGCCAGGCTATCCATTATGACAAGTTGGATTCCTTGCAGACATCATTAAGCAGACATGAT
>CAYFJI010000096.1:0-6971 GCA_964343365.1 uncultured Acidiferrobacteraceae bacterium | reverse complement strand
TTCCTTGAAATTGAATCGCACTTGATGTAGCCCAAGTTTTTCCGCATTCTCTACCGAGCCATAATAGTAGCGATAGCCAGGGCTACCTTGCTCAATTAGAGTGTTAAAAGACCAGACAACATCATCTGCTGTTATTGGAGTTCCGTCATGCCAACGGGCTTCTTCGCGCAAATTAAAAATTACCCAGGAACGGTCATCTGGCCATTCGAAGCTTTCGGCAATTAGACCATAAACAGTGAATGGCTCATCTGCACTTGACGTTATTAGCGTTTCTACTGATCCGGTTGATACCGAATTGCCCTTTGGAATATATCCATGGAAACTATCGAACGTGCCAATTCCACCTAAACGAATGGAACCGCCCTTAGGCGCGTTAGGGTTAACGTAATCGAAGTGTGTAAACTCGGGTCCATATTTCGCTATTTCACTATCGTACATGGTCATTGCGTGAGAAAAACGAGTATCGGCAGATTGGGCGATAGACGACCACGTAAAAATTAAAATTGTTGTGAGCAGAAGTTTACGCATAGGCTCATTATATTCTGTCCAGCGTTCCCGTCTACCCCTAAAGACCGTATAGTAGTACCCTTTACGCATGTCAAATACAAAAAATTCTAAAAAAAGCCAGCCTGTCAATCGATCTTTAGGCCCTGCACGTGAGCCAAAAAAGCAAAAAATTGGAACGAAAAGCGCCTTTGCAACACTAATTATTGCGTGGTATCGAAAAAACGGTCGAGATAGCCTTCCATGGCAGTCTTCTAACGAGCCTTACCCACGCTGGATCTCTGAAATCATGCTACAACAAACTCAGGTTGTCACTGTGATTCCGTATTTTTTAAGATTTATTAAACGATTTCCAGACCTAAAAACATTGGCCACAAGCGACCTTGACGAAGTCTTAAGTTATTGGACAGGTTTAGGTTATTATGCTCGTGCTCGTAACTTGTATCATACTGCATTGATTATCAAAAATGATTATCAATGTAATTTTCCAGAAACTTATGAAGCAATTATCCAACTTCCAGGGATTGGACGGTCAACAGCAGGCGCCATCCTTTCTTTTTGTTTTGATAAGCCATATCCGGTACTTGATGGAAATGTGCGAAGAGTTTTAGCTCGATATCATGCGGTCGGTGGATGGCCAGGACAAAAAGAAGTCGCCAAACGTTTGTGGCAGTTTGCCGAAATGCATACACCGAAATCTCATATTGGAGAGTATACGCAAGGGATTATGGATATAGGATCAGGAGTTTGTTTGGCAAAACAACCGTTGTGTGCGAAATGCCCAGTTAAATCTACATGCAAAGCATTTGAAGAGAAGGATTTCTTAAATTTTCCTGGCGCTAAACCAAAGAAAAATCGTTCACATAAAAAAATGACTATGGTTATGATTCGGGATAAGTTGGGCAACGTTTTTTTACATCAGCGTCCGATTACAGGTATTTGGGGCGGACTTTGGAGTTTTCCAGAGTGCCCGCAGGGTTTACGGCCCGAAGTTTGGATTCAGGAAACTTTTGGTTTATACGTGCGGTGCGAAGAACCATGGGAAGGTTTTTGTCATCAGTTAAGTCATGTGGATTTGGAAATTCGACCACTACCAGCTATATTGGATAAGCCAAAATTGGTAACCAGCACTTCCATCTGGTATAAACCGGGTATGCCAATCAAACTGGGTCTCTCTAGTCCAGTAACTCGATTATTAGAACAACTTAAGGATTACCCAATTTGAGTCACATTGTTTACTGCGTAGTTTTAAAAAAAGAACTCGAGGGCCTTGATTTCAAGCCTGTAGGGGGAGATTTGGGCGATAGAATTTATGACAATGTCTCCAAAGATGGTTGGCAAGAATGGTTGACGCAACAGACTATGCTTATAAATGAGAATCGATTGAGTTTAGTGAATGCAGATCATAAGGTATTTCTAAAAAAACAAATGGAAGAATTTTTTTTTGGAACTGGGGCAGCAAAACCGGAAGGCTGGGTTTCACCCAATCCAAAGTAGAATAAAAACAAATACTTTAGTCACTAAAAATGGGATGATTTATGGGCACGAATAACAAAAGTGATAGTTTAGATTATTTAGGTGTCCAGAATTCTGGAACAGTTTTCTGGAACCTTTCCTCCGTCGAGCTTTGTGAACATGCACTTAGAAATAATGAGGGTAAATTAAGTATAGATGGTTCGTTGGTAGTTCTGACAGGACAACACACTGGGCGATCGGCAGGCGATAAGTTCGTCGTTTATGATAGTGAAACCAAAGACAAAGTCTGGTGGGGTCCGGTGAATTCACCCTATGAACCAGAACAGTTCGAAGCGCTCTATAGCCGTTTGTTGAGGTACGTAGAAGACAGGGATTTATATGTTCAAGACTGTTTTGTCGGGGCTGATCCGAGTTATAGGCTTCCTATACGTGTTGTGAGTGAGCTAGCCTGGCATAATTTGTTTGCACGTACGATGTTTATAGAAGCGAATAAAGACGAAACTTTAAATCATGAGCCACAATTTACCGTAATTACGATCCCTAGCTTTTCTGCAGACATAAAGTTAGATGGCACAAGATCTGCAACATTTATTATCGTTAATTTTACAAGACGGCTAATTATTATTGGTGGCACGACTTATGCTGGCGAAACAAAAAAATCGATCTTTAGTGTTATGAATTATCTTATGCCAATGCGTGGTGTTCTACCAATGCATGCTTCAGCTAATATTGCGTCAGATGGCAGTAGTGCTATATTTTTTGGTTTGTCGGGTACAGGCAAAACAACATTGTCTGCTGATCCTAATCGCGCCTTAATTGGTGATGATGAGCATGGATGGAGTGACAATGGTTTATTCAATTTTGAAGGGGGATGTTATGCAAAAGTAATCAACCTTTCATCTGAGCAGGAACCAGAGATATTTAAGACAACAAGAACATTCGGAACTATTCTAGAGAATGTGGCAATGGATCCCATTACAAGGGAAATTGACCTAAATGATGGATCTCTCACCGAAAATACTCGCGGATCTTATCCAATTACACAAATTCCAAATGCTGAGTTGTCAGGGTGTGCTAGCCATCCTCAGAATATTATTTTTCTTACGTGTGATGCTTTTGGTGTGTTGCCACCTGTTTCAAAATTAACAAGTGAGCAGGCGATGTATCACTTCATTAATGGTTACACTGCTAAGGTTGCAGGCACTGAAAAGGGTGTTACGGAGCCTACACCAACATTTAGTCCTTGTTACGGAGGGCCTTTCTTGCCACTTAACCCCAGTCATTACGCCAAAATGTTAGGGCAAAAAATTGAAGAGCATGGAGTTGCTGTGTGGTTCATCAATACGGGCTGGACAGGTGGCCCGTATGGGGTTGGTGAGAGAATCTCTATTCATCATACTAGAGCTATAGTTAATGCAACGTTGAATGGAAAACTGAAGTCCGTCCCGACTGTAACTGATGAGGTATTTGGTTTAGAAATACCGGTGGAATGTCCTTCGGTGCCATCTGAAATATTAAATCCACGAAATACTTGGAAAGATCAATCAGCCTACGATCAACAAGCGCAGAAGTTAGCGAGCCAGTTTGAACAAAACTTTCAGAAATATGCAGACGATGTAACAGACGCTATTCGAGCTGCTGGACCCATAGTGAGACCAATTTAATGCGACCGTATTCGTGATTAGAATTGTAGGGGTGGCTGAGTTAAGCCAATCGATCATTAGAGTACCGATGTAAATCAGGAACGTTAGATGGAAGTCAACGAGAAATATTCAAGCATTCCTTATGATTATACTGGTGTGCAACGCTTGTGGGATAAAGATGTAACTTTATGGTCTGATCAAAATCAAAAAATACATCCTATTAAAAAGCGGCTTGGTTGGCTGGATTCGCCTCGCTGGTTACGCAGTCAAGTTCATGATTTAAAGAAAAGAATCAGCTACATTCAGGATTATAAGTGGAAAAGCATTGTATTGATTGGAATGGGTGGCTCGAGTCTCGCAGCTACGGTTTTATGTCGTATGGCAATCATAGAGAAAGGCAAGACCGGTGATTGCTACTTTGAGGTCTTGGATACTATACATCCAGATACTATACGCAAAATTAATGATCGCGAAAATCTCTCTGAGACCCTTTTTATAGTTTCCTCAAAATCAGGGTCAACAATTGAGGTCAACGCCCTATGGTTATATATTGATGAGCTACTGCGATGCCAGGGGAACAAACATAGAGGTAGAGGACAGCATTTTGTTGCGATCACGGACCCAGGAACCCCATTAGAGGCTTTAGCTTATGACAACGGATTTCTGGATTGTTTCCTTAACCCGAGTGATGTTGGTGGACGATTTTCGGCTTTAACTTATTATGGGATGGTGCCGGCAGCGTTACTAGGTTTTGATGTGCAAGCAATCTTAGAATCGGCAGAACGCCAGGTCTCAGTTTCGAAGACAACGGCAGTTACAAATAATAACCCTTTTAATTTAGGCTGGGAAATAGGATCTCAGGCCCTAAACAGCAAGAATAAACTTACATTAATCTTTTCTAAAGAGAATGAACCGCTTGGTGTTTGGATCGAACAGCTACTCGCTGAAAGTACTGGCAAAGACGGGCGAGGGGTTGTCCCTATAATTAATGAGCCGGTCCTTAATCCTATGGAGTATGGAGCAGATCGTTTTTTTGTCATTATTGGCGGTATTAATAGCCATCATTTAGTTAACATACGGGATGAATTAGTTTCCAATGGGTTTTCTGTTTTCCAATTAGACATGGATGGGTCCAATGATATTGGAGGTGAGTTTTTTCGATGGGAATTTGCTACTGCAGTAGCAGGTTCAATTCTTGGAATTAATCCCTTCGATGAGCCGGATGTGCAGCGCACGAAAGACACCACTATCTCGTTTCTTGATGGACAGAATAATTTGAAAACGAAAACAATGGAGAGATATATCCAGAAAAGTAATGTTATTTTAATAGGTAATGATTTTGATTCTCGAAAATTGCTTAATGCGGCAGAAAAAATTAATAGTTTGTTTAAACATGCTAACCTCGGTAATTACGTTGGTATCCTCTCATGGTTGGAGGAAAATAATGAAATTCATGAAAAATTAATTTTTATTTCAAATCAGGTTCGACAATTTCTTGGTGTACCTGTGACTATATGTTCCGGACCACGTTACCTTCATTCTACTGGACAGTTACATAAAGGTGACTCTAATACTGGAAAATTTATTCAAATCTATTCAAAACCCGAAAACAATCCTGCTATACCGAGTTGGACGTATGGTTTTTCAGATTTGCATGAGGCCCAAGCGGACGCTGACTTTGCAGTGCTAACTAATCTTGATCGGCGTGTTGTAAGAGTTAATTTACAGACGAGTGTGGAAATTGGCCTTGCTAGGTTGGGTGACATAATTAATTATGCATTATCACGCCAATAAAATAAAAAATATAAATGCAATAACTTTTGATCTTGATGATACCCTATGGGAGATTGCCCCAGTAATCGAAAGAGCAGAAAAAAAAGTTTATGAATTGATTCAAGCGAAATTCCCACGAGTAAGCGAACGCTATGCGTTGAGAGATATACAACAAATTAGAGAGCAGGTCTTGTCATCGAATCTAGATATTATTCACGATCTCACAGAAATTCGTCGTCTAACGTTTCGAGAAATGTTAAGTCGTTGCGACTATGATCCTAGTCAATCCTCGATTCTTTTGAAACAGTATATGGATTGGCGTCACAACATAGACTTTTTTGTAGATGTTATACCCGCTCTCGAGTTACTAAGTGAACAATATCAACTGATGACCATAACTAATGGAAATGCGGATGTAAAAAGACTTGGGATATCAAAATATTTTTCAGGTAGTATAAGCGCAGGGTTGTTCGGTGCTCTAAAACCTGATCCTCGAATTTTTCATCATGCTTGTGAAATGCTTGGAGAGAAGCCATGCACTATTTTACATGTTGGCGACAACCCTACTGATGATGTAATAGGTTCGCTTGATGCTGGTTTTCATGCTGCGTGGATAAATCGGCATAGGACAGTATGGAACGAGCAAAGATTGCCAGATATAGAAATTATTAGTTTAACCGAGTTGGTTGAATTTCTTGATGGATTAGATCACTAATCAAAATATTAATTTAATCGACTCCGGCTGGAGATTGTTTCTGTAAATGGAAAGTATTTGTTAGATTCTCTATCGATAAAATAACGTTTTAGGGTTTTTTCAATAACTGGAAAGGCCATCTGATTCCAGGGTATATTTTCTTCTTTGAAGAGTTCTGTTTCGAGACTTTCATGTCCGGCTGAAAAACTACCATCAATTAGTTTTCCACGGAAAATAATGTAAACTTGACTCACATGTGGAAGGCTGAAAACTGAATATAAGCCAATTATTTTGACTTTCGCGCACGCTTCTTCATATGTTTCTCTTACAGCCGCTTCTTCCAGTGTTTCTCCATTTTCCATAAACCCAGCTGGCAATGTCCAAAGACCATATCTCGGTTCAATAGCTCGACGACATAGAAGAATTTGATCTTTCCATTCCGGGATGCAACCCGCGATCATTTTAGGATTTTGGTAGTGAATGAACCCACATTTATCGCAAATATGCCGTGGGTGATTATCTCCTTTTGGAATTCGGAGATCCACGGTGGAGCCACATTGATTGCAATATTTCATTTTTTTATCCTTAATAATGCACTATAGCATTTCCGATGATTAATGCGTAAAGCTTGACTCTTTGTGATAGAGTGGATTCTAATCCTTGGTAGCCTTCCGTTAGAAATTTGGCCAGGTAGCTCAGTCGGTAGAGCAGAGGACTGAAAATCCTCGTGTCGGCAGTTCGATTCTGTCCCTGGCCACCTTCTTTTCAATGACTTACGTTGGTGCCTCAGTTCGAAAATCGTTAGGTATGACCAACCTTTGTTAACTCCTCTTTGTTTTCAAAAGATTAGCGACAGTCTGATGCCCCACTCTCGCAGCCAA
>CAYFJI010000095.1:0-7038 GCA_964343365.1 uncultured Acidiferrobacteraceae bacterium | reverse complement strand
TATAAGATTCTGAGCCAGGTCTTTCAAGAACTGTATCGATCATCAATGTAGCATGGGCTAGTCTGTCGTTCTTTTGAAACATATTTAACCATTTAATAGATGTATCTATGTGTGTTGGACTTATAACGGGGCTACCTAGTAGGTTAGAACGGCCTGAAATTTTGTTCAACATTTCGATATTGCCACCCTCGATGTCTTCATGATATGCAACGTATGATGAACAAATTGAATATTCGATATTGTATTTCTTCGCAAAAAATTGAATTGCATCAATATCGCGAACGGTGGCAGAAACCCCAGGAATTGAACCGAAGTGGTTATGGACGTCTATAGGAGATGTAGAAGGAACCTTTGTTTGCGGTAATTCCATGGGGTTTGAATCAATTCGATCAGCATCACTTGTTCTTCCTAAAAATCTTAGTGCATTTGATCCTAAAATCTTTCTTTTAGTTTTGTCTTGGACTTCTGCATCTAATACTGTATTCAAAGCGGGTATGATTGACCGGATTGGACCTCCTGAACCAAACAATATTCTTTCCGAACCACCATGCTCAACTAAGAGTTCAATAGCTCCAGGTGTGGTTTGCCATGATGTATCGGTATAAACATGGTCGAATTCCTCTAGGACTGTCATTAGTTCATCAAGTAGGAAATAGATTGTACCGGAAAATAAAAGTCGACAACCTAAGTCACTAGAAATTTTTGCTAATTCTGATGGGACACCAGGTTTGGTAGCTCCGTAAGCTATTAGTGGTAACTTTGAATTTGCTGCAGCTCTCAGTGTTTTTTTAAAAACAAGTGACGAAAATGACATCGATGGGTCAGCTGGAAAGGCTAATGCTACTGCATTATTTTCAATACACTCCCCAATAATTGTTTCGATGTCATTTGAGGCAGCCAATGGTGCAATTACTCCGACAGGAAGTATTCTAGGGTCATTGGAAGCGGAAGCGAACAAATATTCATTACCTTTTCGAGCGTCTGCGTGAAGTGCTCGAAGGCTAGCTCCCATCACATGATTAACTCGGGCAGATTCCATTTCAACAAATAGCTGTTCGAAATCAACCGGGCTGGTCCGAATCGGGATTGCTCCTACAAGTGAATATGCATCGATGATCATATGTATTTCTCTATTTATTGCAATTATTGGGATATATTATGGCATAAACTAGAATTTCTTAGACCTATAACTTAACCGATCTATGATAGGTAGTTTTTTAAAATTTACAAACCAAAAAGGAAACATTTAAGTTTTTTATTGAAACAATGTCAATTTGAAATGATTTCTATCAATTATCTATGACGTTTTCGGTGGCAAAGTTATAATTACACAGCCAGTATATAGCATACAGAATGTCACCTACCGTAAAGTCTCCAATATTCCTACTAGTTATGGTTTCTTTTTGTGCAGCAGTGTAGTTTGAATCGGGTATTTCACCATTTGTCATAGATTTATATAATCTTCCGATGGTATTAAATGGAAATGGATTGTACACGTTTGCTGTATCACCGATTTCTGTTTTCAATTTTCCTGAATCTCCAAAGAGTACTTTACAATTGTTGTATGATTTTGGTAATCCAGGCGAAAGTGATTCAAGAGCAGAGTTGAGATTAGAAATAGTAGCTGGTTTAAATGGATTTATATTTTCTCCCCATTTGTAACACTTCAAAAAAATAAGATATTGTTGTTTGGTTATTAATTCATACGAAAATGAAATTAAAGTCTCTAAACTAACTTGGGTGAGGTCACCGTATAATGTTGCGGTTTTAAGTACATCGTCTAAATGCGCTTTGTTGTCCCCTTGTTCGTCATACAGATTTATGTAAGGAGCATTTTTTGATAATCCAAACAAAAATGTACTTCCTTCACTAATTGTCGATGAAACTGCGGTGATATTTTTAAAATTACAGTTTTCAAAAATACATTTATTAAGAGTAGCATGTCGAAATCCAACATCACTGAAGTAAGTATTTAAGAATTCCGAGGATTCGATACTTCCACCGTAAAAAAATGAATGCTTTAGGTTACAACAGATAAATTTACTCACATCAAATTCAACAAGTTCAATAATACTATGTTCTAAATTACTTTTCTCAAATGTTATATTTGTTCCGTAACAATTATAAAAATATGAACCAAGCATAAAACACTCTGTAAAACTTGTGTTTAATAATCTAGAGTAACTTATATTTAGGGAATTCATACTGCATGAAATGAAATTTGATTGAGAGATTTCACTAATAAAAAGAGGAGGGGCCCCAATCGATGATTTCTTTTTATGGTTCGCATCTCCAAATTGTGCTCCATCAAAACTGCAATTTTTAAATGTTACTTTAAAGAATTTACAATCTTCTAAAATAGATTCGTTGAAATTACAGCTTTCAAACTGCACAGATTGGAACGTGATTTGAGATAACATAGAATTACTTAAATCAACATCGGTTATCGTAATATATGCAAAACACATTCCCTTATTTATTAATACTCGCCACTTTCCTTCGACAATCCTTTGATTATCACTTATCCTTTTATTTATCGTAGATGATAAATATTCATCGAATTGGTTTTGTCCATAAATTAACATTTGATTCCCTTAATAGGTTTAATCTAGAATATAGTTTTTATATAGTTCATATAAGAGAGAGTTGATTTTATTAACATTGTGAAAGTACGGGGTTTCCTGCATCAATTGCGTTAATCACGTTCGTCGATCAGCCTATATCCTCTACCCGATATTGTTTTAATATAATCACTACCAATTTTTCTCCTAATCCTGCTGATAACTTGATAAATTTCAGGGTCACCGACAGAATCTTCATTTAAATTGGTTATCTGTCTTTCATTCCATCCAGAAATATTATCTGCGAAATCATTTTTGGTGCAAACTTCACCCTTTCTTGAATACATGTAAGAAAGGACGTTGAATTCTAATTTAGTTAAAGGTGGATCAACCAAGTCCCCATTTATGGTTACTTCGTAAATCCTAGGGTCAATATTTATTCCCTTATCATTAGCATAGTGGAAAATTGGAGAGTTATGTATAAAGTAAATCAATTTATTGATTGGAATATTTAATTTAAAAACCGCATCTGAATCTTTGGAGGAAATATTTAATTCAACTTCATATTCAGATTGTTTGGAAGATAAAGTTCCTGGGTCGATGTTACGTTTTATTGATTGTTTAATATCTCTTTCAATTTCTTTCAAATTTTCTAATGGGAAATCGTTAATACGCTTAGAAACTAAGGATTCTTTGTCTGCAATATCGTATCTATCTGGAGGAACGCCAAGCGCCGATTTTTCACCTTCGTCTTTGACTATAAATTTTAGTTCATAAAATCCATGAAAATCTCCGAAACTGATAACATCTCCGTTTTCCAAAAAATATGGCTCATCTAAACGCATTTCATCCCGATAGTGTGGTACTGAATTAACAAAAATACGCTCTCTTTGAGACCCGCCGCTGATGGAACAATGATTACCAATGTTCTTTGGCCAATAAATAATTTGGGCATGAAACTGTGAAATCCATGGATTAATAATTACTATATCTGCTTTAGGAGAAGATCCGATAATGTTGGAACCTCTTTTCAAAGGATGGGTAAAAGTTTCCCCTTTTACAACGTATTGAACATATGGTTTCTTTGCATTTTCATTTAACAAAATGAACCTCCATTTATTACATAGTTAACAATTCAACAAGGTTCTTTAAAATATCCATAGCAATGGAGACCAATTATATATATTTAACGTTGAGTTGTCATTTCGCTGTCAACATTCTGTCAGATGATTGTCAGATTTTAGTCAGGACATCAGTATTAATGAATGTTTTACTGAACGTATCACATTTATTTAATATAAATACTTTTGGAGAAAAAATGGATAAAAATAAAACGCTAACTACTTTTGTTTTAGATGAATCTGGTTCTATGAACGGTGTTAGAGTAAACACAATTAAAGGAATTAATTCTTACATAGATAAACTAAAAACCGATAGTGATGAAATCATAGTGAATTTTTTAACATTCAATAGTACAGGGTTAAAAACTTTGTACGATTTTCAACCAATCAGTGAAATCACGCCATTTTCAGGCGAACACTATAGACCTGATGCAATGACTCCGCTTTATGACGCTATTGGGTCTGGCATAGAAATGACTGACAAATATGTGTCCGAATTTAAATCGAATATCAATGTTATTTTTGCAATTATGACAGATGGATTCGAAAACTGTTCCAGGGAATATACCCACGACATGATATTAAGGTTAATTCAGGCCCGAACTGAACAAAAATGGGTGTTTACATATTTAGGCGCAAACCAAGATTCATGGGATGTTGGTCGAAGTCTAGGATTATCTCAAGATCATGTTACAGATTATAATAATGATCACCCAGAATATGCGTTTTCTAGATATGCTGAAAAAATGATTGATAAAAAGGAAGCTATGAAAAGAGGCAGATATTCTGACGCTTTTTTTACAGAAAAAGATAAGAGAGACATATTCAGAGGCAGTTAAATTATCCCATCGATAGCTTCTATCTTCTTTTCTTTTTTGTCATAATAAAAACAGTTGATCAATACTTTGGAAGTAGGTTTATCTATAGAACTAGGTCCTCTAGAAATTATCTTATTCCCCTCTTTCTCCAAAACCTCTCCTTTGATCAACTCTGAGTTTTTTTGGAACGTGACCAATACCGCTATCTCTATTTGGTTTATGATAGAACTACTGTTTTTAGGTAAACTCATCAAATACCTTCTTATTTGGTCATAAGAAGAAATATCTTCTGAGTTTATAACCTTCGTTTCCAAGAAAAACGGAAGTGGGTAACCAGCCTTCTTTGGCTTTGGAGCAATCAAAAAATCAAGTTCACCAAATTTAAGATATTGATCTTTGTAAAAAAGTTCAACGCTTATTTCCCTTATTGCCTCAAATTCACTTGATTTGGCAAATTCAAGGGACATAGCCATTTGGTAATCTGATTCGTCAAACCCTGGACCTAATTCTTCAAATACTTCTTCGCAAATCGCTTTTATCTTACCAATTGTCTTTTTAAACTCATTAATATGTTTAGGCATATTGGGTCATCTCCTATGGTTTTTAAATTCTTTGGTTATTTAACTCAACTATTAATGAACTACCTTTTAACAAAAAAACCTTTTAAATAGTTCAATATTTTTGCCAATTTCCCGTAAGATTTGTCTCCTTCCACCAAAGGGTCATCAAAATATATTTCTCTTGGGTCTTTAATTTCAGAAACAGGCTTTTTTTCATATATTTGATTCTTTTCTATTAATTTAGGTTCTAGAATTGGTTTTAATTTTTCAGATATAGATAAGATCAAACCAACCCTTGCTCTAGAGCCAGCGACGTCAAGAAGGTTTGTATTTTTGGGTTTAATGGAACTGTTAAGTTCATCGATGTCTCCTACAAGTACCATGTCTGCTTCAAGACCTTTAAACGAATGAATGGTCGAATAAGGAATCACATTTTTGGGAATCGGTTCATTTTTGTCCCATTCCTGTAATTCATATGGTAGTGATTTATTATCTAACCCGTTAGCAAACGAACTGTTCTTCATAGTTTTTGGCGAAAGCAATATCATGTCATTAGTATTTATACCTTCTGAAACCCATCTGCTAAAAGATTTTGTAATTTCTCGTAATTGATGGTTTTTGTCTCTATACCAAATCACTTCAGTTTCTAATCCTTCGACTTCGAGAGAAGGAGCTGGTATATGTCCTGACACAGCCATAGTTGATGTTGCAATCTGCTTTGTGTTTCGGCAATTTTTGTTAAGGACATAATTGAAAGGTTTTCCTTTCGCCAAAGATGTTAATGCTTGATTCTCAGTACTTTCGTATATGTCTTGTATTAAATCATAAAAAACCAGCCATGAACCTTCTTTAATACCACCTTTTAATAAGATATCGATAATATCAAGATATTTAACTCTCAACAAATCCTGTCCTTCATCTATGATTACAAGATCATATTCGTCGATAATGTTATGATTGAGCAAGGTATTAATACATTGGTCAGGTAGAGTATTTGTATAGTAATCGTTGGTATCACTTTTGTTGATTGTAGGTAGCCGGTCTCCGCTATCTAAAATTATTTTCTGTATATAATCATGGAATATATCTACTTGTATCAAATCAGAATGTTCGGAAACATAACTAGTCAAAAATGTCCGTAACCTTTTGTTGTAGCATAGTAAGAGGACCTTTTTATTATTTCTTGCTTGTTCAATCCCGATATTCACTGCACACAAAGTTTTCCCTGTTCCAGCTCTCCCTTCAACTAATATTCTAGGATTTCTTTCGATATTGAATTGATCCATTAAATGATATTGCTCTTTGGTTAACGCGAAAAGTTCTTGATTCGTTTGACTTGCTTTTAAGGGTAAAGAAAGTTTCAAATCAAAATCAGGTCTAAGAATCTCGACAATGTTATTAATCAATTTAGTATCAATTTGATTTTTTTCAATGTTGGTCTTTTGTGAGAATTCAACATCCCAATATTGTGACAATTTATCAATATATTTATCAAATGTGTTTTTGCGGGATTCAAAATCATATATTATTTCCGGAATTACATCATTTCCTTTAATAGGTTTTGAAAAGCTATCGGGGAATGCTACACCATAACCTATTAATATTTTATTTATAGTATCTGGATCTAAATGTTTTTTTAATGAAGTTCTTAGAGCAAAAGTATTATTTAAAACCTGTTTAAACGGATCTTGCGTCAATTTATGTGTGCCTGTTTTACCTTGGCTATACCAATCCCCGCCTTTCTTAGATATTGTTCCTCCTTTTACTTCAATAATAAAAATGCCAGGTGGACCAACCAATAAAAAATCGATTTCTTTCCACATAGTTCCTTTTTGTTTTACTAAATCTAAAGAATGAAATACAACCCATGGTGAAGGAATGTCTCTTTTTATGGTTTGAAAAATGAATTGTTCTGCAGAATTTGTATTTTGGCTTGAAATTGATTTCGGAATCATTCGAGGCATTTAATTTTCCTGTT
>CAYFJI010000094.1:0-7040 GCA_964343365.1 uncultured Acidiferrobacteraceae bacterium | reverse complement strand
GATAAACTGTACCATAAGCAAAGCGGTAATCAAACTGTCTTGACCTAAGCCAATGTTCAATCCGTAATCAACTGACATGCGTACGATAGTGTCTACTCCATCAATATATAGCCAATAAGCTAGGAGAAAAAACCAGGCTGCTCGGTAATTCTTCAAATTGCGCGCGGTCTGTGCCAAAGCAGTAAACCCTCCTGCCGCATCAAATCGACGTTTTCCTATTCCTGGCTGAGGCTCTTCGACCCAAAGGAGAATTGGGATTGAAAATACAGTCCACCAGACTGCGACAGTAATGAAAGACCAAAGGATTGCAGATGATCCATCAATTAAGCCAAAATAATTTGGAAAAAGGTACATTAGCACGTTAACTAAAAAAAGTATTCCACCTCCAAGATAGCCTAATGCAAAACCTAGTGCAGACACGCGATGGCGGTCTTTAGTCTTTGAGACTATGACTAGTAACGCATCATAGAACACGTTAGCCCCTGAAAATCCAGTGACAGCGATGACATAAAGTAGGATTGCAAACGGCCACATGCCTTCCTGAATCAAATAAAGTGAGCCTGTTGCAAGAACACCAAGACATGCAAAAGATGCTAGCATTCTTTTCCTAATTCCTCCTGTATCGGCAATAGCACCGAGTAGAGGCGCTAGTAACACTATGAAAAGACTAGCGACTGAATTTGCAACACCCAAGAAATAGGTGCTTCGGGTTACTTCTACACCTTGGCTCCAATATAGTTTAAAGAAAAGCGGAAAAAAACCTGCCATAACCGTTGTCGCAAAAGCAGAATTGGCCCAATCATACATGGCCCATGCCCAAATTTTTCGTCTATTTTTCAACATGGATGGCGCTAGTCTTCAGTAAACAAGGTAGTCTATCTTACAATCATCAAAGTAAACTATTTTTAGCTAGTTTTTTTAGCTTATACAAGGAATTTTCAGAAATTATTTTATCAGAGGTTTTTACATGTACCAGTATTTATATTTTTCAATTAAGATGTAAGTCCTAAAAAAAATAAAACTTAGTATGTCATTCACAGTTATTCCACACGATAAAGTTGCTTTTGAAACGCAACTGATCTTGAAAAATTTGTTACCAACTCTTGATTCCTTAAATAGGTGCCAGGAGATCATATATGATCATCATCGTTTCGATTACAACCTGTTTCAGGACAGAATTGCGAGACTTGCAAATATTTTAAATAGAATCGGGATAGAGGCAGGTGACACTGTCGCTATACTAGATTGGGATAGTCATAGATATTTGGAATGTTTCTTCGCGATCCCAATGTTGGGAGCCATTTTACATACCGTGAATGTTCGACTCTCAATTGAACAAATTTTGTACACTATTAATGATGCGTCTGATAAAGTTATTTTGATTCACCAGGATTTCGTTCCTATAGCTGAAAAGATCATAGATAGAGTAACAACGGTGTCCAAATGGATCTTGTTGCAAGATGATGCGAACAGCTTCGAAAGTTCGATAGATTTTCATGGCGAGTACGAAAAATTATTGGAAAATTCAAGCAATGTTATTCGATTCCCAGAATTCGATGAAAAAGTTCCCGCGACAACATTTTATACAACCGGAACAACTGGTGATCCAAAGGGTGTCTGTTTTAGTCATCGACAATTAGTGATACATACTTTTGGATTGGCGTCCGCACTTTCAAAATCTAACGCCCATGGGCAGTTTACTAAAGAAGATATTTATATGCCACTTACGCCGATGTTTCATGTGCATGCATGGGGCATGCCTTATGTTGCTACCTTGCTAGGCGTAAAGCAGGTTTACCCCGGACGATACGACATTGCAAAAATAATTTCACTAATTGGTAGAGAAGGAGTTACCTTCTCTCACTGTGTTCCAACTATTCTGCACATGTTATTAAACGCACCAGAGGCAAAATATGCAGATTTTACTAGGTGGAAGGTCATCATTGGTGGTGCCGCATTGTCACCTGACTTGGCTCGACAAGCGTTGGATAGAGGAATTGATGTTTTCGGTGGATATGGCATGTCTGAGACATGCCCAGTATTAACTCTTGCTCAGATGGGGAAAGAGCATCTACAGCTTCCGATTGAAGAGCAATTATATTTTCGTTGTAAAGCAGGTAGGCCTTTGTCAATGGTTGACTTACGTATTGTTGATGACAATATGGAAGATCTGCCTCATGATGGTCGTACAATTGGAGAAGTTGTAGTACGTGCGCCGTGGTTAGCGCAGGGATACACGAACAATCCTGCTGAGTCCAAACTACTGTGGAGAAGAGACTACCTTCATACTGGTGATCTTGGGCACATAGATGAATGGGGTTACCTTAAAGTAACGGATAGATTAAAAGATGTAATTAAGAGTGGTGGAGAATGGATATCGTCTTTGCTTTTGGAGGATTTGGCTACTAATTGTCGTCATGTGAGTGAAGCAGCTGTAATTGGGTTACCTGATGATAAATGGGGTGAGACACCTTTGTTATTGATAACGGTTAATTCGGACGAAGAATTAGAAATAATGGAATTAAGAAAAATCTTTGAGAAAGCTGTCGCTGATGGCGTGATTGCGTCTTGGGCGGTGCCTAATCGAGTGGAAATTGTTTCGGATATACCAAAAACTAGCGTAGGGAAGGTCGATAAAAAACTTTTGCGATTACAATATTCAAGCTCAGAGTGAGATAGGATCTGAACAAATAAGATTGTTATCTAGCGTCGATCTAATCTAATCTCTTTCTCTATTTTAGAGAATTATTGACGTTTATCTAGGAAGTAGGAAATCATACCATCGGCTGAGTTTGTGTTTGCATTTTAGATATTGCGTCTGATACAAGCGGGCTCTCGCATCAACTTTGTCAGCTACTTTGATTAGCCACCGTTTTTTCTTATATGTACCATTTTTATATCCTCTCCAACCTTCATGGTATGTGAGATATAAATTTCGGACATCTGTTCGGGAAAGATTTAGTTGTTTCTGACTCTGGTAGTTGTACCACCCTACAAAATCAACCGCATCATTGAAATTAGTCCGGTATTTGGGTCTCCAATCTCCAACAACTTTTGGGTCATTGATGTATTGCTTCCAAGTGCTGTCTATTGCTTGCGCATAACCAACCGCTGTACTTTTTCGGCGCCACGGTATAATGCCAAAAATTTTCTCTCTCTCTGGTCTAGCATTAGCCTTATAGCTTGATTCCTGATATATAAAAGCCATCGTAATGCCAATTGGTGCGTTCCAGCGGTCTCGTGTTCGCTTTGCTGCTAAAAACCAGCTACGTTTTTCTTCGAAAATACCACATAGATCTTCCGGTGAACTAGGTATTGATGTTGCGCATCCAGTTATCACTAGAAGTGTAATCATAATAACAAAAGTCGGAATAACTGAATAGATTCTTGTAGATGACATAATTCAAATTTTAAATCATAAACAAATTAAATTGTCGCTAAAATATCAAGAAAAAATTACAAGTAGTATTTATTTTTATCACTGTGAATGAGTATTTCTAATGACTTAAGATGGCCATAATTAATTTTACCGAGTTATGTTGATTCTTTTAGTACTAACTCTATCGTTAATAAGTAGTGCCGTATTTCTTTCTTGACTTAAGCAGTGCATCGATAGGTTGTCCGTGGTTTTCTACCAACAAATCTTTTTTCAATTTGCACAAAACCTTTTTCCTCAAGTTTTCTAATATGTGTGGATAAGTTTCCTTTGCTTAGTTTTAAATCATTCAACAAAACATTAAACTCAATTGGATCGGAGGCAAAAGATAGATGCGCCATGATTGCCAAACGAACCCTATCAAACAAAATAGGATCTATGTCTAGCAATTTCGATGACTTCATCAAGTAATGCCTCAAGCTGAAAATTTATTTTGTTGTTGTTTCAGTTTTACTAGCCTAACTATTGAAATAAAGGTAATTACGGCGAATATCAGTAATGGTGTTATCAATGAACTTGATTGGATGAGGAATTGAAAAATAGCTCCACCGATGCATCCTACCCCAAAAAATACAGCTAGTTTTGTAGGTAGCGTGAATAGACGAACCTGTAAAAGATAATGGCCAGTGAAGGCCATAAGCAACGGAGCAATCCATTGTGATTGATTAGCGAGCAAAAGCAGGGCTGCAGCAAAGAATTTCATAAGCAAGTCAGATAAATAAGAAACTTGCCTTGAATATCGGAAATTATGCTTGATGTAAGCACCGAATTCTTCTCCATTTTTCTGCACTGCTCGAGACAAAAAATGGAGGCCGATCGTCATTGCGATAATAATAATTCCGACAAGATGGGTGTCGGATGGCGCATGGGCGAGTGTAAGGAACCTAAATATTGCGTCCCCAGAAAAGATTTCCACAAAACCTATGACTAACGCCGAAATAAGGCTATAAATTGAAGCATCATATTGGTTTTTATCGTCGTACCAAATAAACCTGAAGAGTCTTTACTGCTATTTCTCTCTTCAACTTGGCTCAGTACTCGCCGTAATAGTGTGACATCCGCTATAGCTTGTCTAACGTCGAGTTGATTTTCTTTCATAAAAAATTCTCCACATACAGACCATTTTATAAAACAAACAAAATATAGAATTCAGTTGCTCATACTGTCAAGAAGTAACGTATGCTTTTCATTCCGTTAGTTTAGGTAAAATCAATTTTTTCTTTATGAACTAACGTTAGAATCATGTAAGATCACGTAGGTAAAAGACAAACTTAAGAATCGGTTGAATAAGCATGTAGTTCAATGGCATCAAACTTTTTAGAGTTAGCTCTATTTATTTTCACAAAATGCTAATCGGGTTTTGAATGAGAAACAAATTTTATAAATATAAGGCAGTATCTCTAGATTGTTATGGCACATTAATTGATTGGGAGAGCGGCATTTGGCGCGCCCTAAAGCCACTAATGTTAGCGAACAGGAGTTCACGCTTTGAAAAAATGGATCTGTTGCGACAGTTTGCAAAATTTGAAACCAAACAACAACAGTTAACACCAAAAATGTGTTATTCAGAAATTTTAGAGATCGTGCATCAAAATATTGCATCACACAACAAACTTAAGACAAATGATTTTCTAGATAAAAAGTTTAGCGCATCAATTTCTGAATGGGAGCCTTTTACGGATTCCAAAATTGCTCTTAGAATGATTAAATCGAAATTTAAAATAATAATTCTTTCTAATGTGCATCTGGAAGGATTTTATAAATCGCAGGGTAAGTTAGATGTAGATTTCGACGCAGTTTACACAGCTGAAGATATCGGTAGTTATAAGCCTGATTTGCGTAATTTTCGATATCTATGTGATCATATCCGAGATATTTTTGGATTTGAAAAAACCGAAATATTACATGTTGCTCAGAGTCTTTATCATGATCATGAACCGGCAAATAAGTTTAGATTAGATAATGTTTGGATAGATAGAAATAATCAGAATTCAGATTTAGGTAAGCCAACTCATCAAAATTGGGGAGCAACGTGTTATGTTCACGAAAAACCAAAAATAAATTTTGTTTTTTCTTCCATGCTTGAGTTTGCACAGGCAATCTGTCAATGAAATCTATATTTGAGTGTCATTTTTGTATGTATCAAAAATCCCAATTATTAGAGGTCAAGACCTCTTGAATAGACGATTTTTCTATGGCTACAAAATTGTGGTTGCTGGAAGTATTATTCAGATGATGCATTTAGGTTGCGTATTCACTTTTGGTGTTTTTTTTACTGAATTCGAAAAAGAATTTGGATGGTCTCGCGCAGTGATATCAGGAGCAACTTCACTTAATTTCTTTTTACTTGGGATCTTTGGGATTTTGATGGGCATTGCTACCGATAGGTACGGGCCAAAAATTGTACTCACTTTTTGTGGTGTTTTGTTTACCTTAGGATTCCTAATGATGGGTCAAATGACAGAAGTGTGGGAGTTATATTTATACTATGGAGTAATCGCCGGTATCGGCATGGCTGCCCATGATATCTCAACACTTACGACGGTTACACGTTGGTTCATAAAGCATAGAGGTTTGATGTCTGGTATTGTGAAATCAGGAGCAGGTGTTGGTCAGGTTATTGTTCCCACAGTTGCTACTATATTGTTGGTGAATTTCGGGTGGCGTACGGCCTGTTTAACTATAGGGATTACCGCTTTAATCATAATATCTGCCGTTTCACAGGTTTTCAGGCGCGACCCACAATCTTATGGTTTGAAGCCTTTGGGACAAAGTTCTAACAATGTAAAACCGAAAGAAGAATCGAGTAGTGGTTTTTTGTTGAGTGAGGTGGTTTACCAGCGGGCATTTTGGACCATTTGTTTTTGTAAATTTTCTGATATGTTTTGTTTATTCACAATTGTCATTCATATTGTTCCGCATGGTATTGATGAAGGTTTATCTAGAAGTGCAGCCGTAGCAGTACTTTCAACGATAGGGGCCTCGAGCATTATAGGGAGAATTTCATTGGGTATGATCTGTGACCGAATCGGTATTTGGAAATCACTCCTTATTTGTTTTTTACTTTTGTTAACGGGGTTGATTGTTATACAGCTTTCGAAGCAGCCAATGTTGTTATTTTTGTTTGCTCCAATTTATGGTATTGGACATGGTGGGTTTTTTGCGATCGCTGCGCCGAGCGTGGGTCATTATTTTGGCACAAGAGCCCATGGAGCAATATTTGGAGTTGTAATATTCATTGGGACACTTGGAGGAACTATTGGACCATTGCTATCGGGGTATTTTTATGATTTAAAAGGCAATTACGAGATTGCTTTTCGCGTCCTAAGTGGGTTCGCAATTCTAGGTTGTGTATTAGCACTGTCTTTACGCAAAGTTAATCTTAAAACTCGTATTTCCACTACATAAGATATTAAGAATACGGTTCTAATTCATTATCGATATCTTTTTGAGCTAAGTCCGAATCTCGCTCTGAAGGGTTTCCATATCCACCTCCCCCAGGCAGGCCCATAATCAGCTTTTGACCAGCTGGCACAATTTGTTTTCCTTTGCCTTTTAATTTTTTTCCACTTGCCAAACGAACAAAGCCTGGAGCGCCATCCCT
>CAYFJI010000093.1:0-7144 GCA_964343365.1 uncultured Acidiferrobacteraceae bacterium | reverse complement strand
CGAAAGAGTGGCCAGCAACTCTGGCAGGCCGAGTGGCGTGGTGCCATGAAGGTGCCGTTCTTCGCGGCTGCCAACGGGAGCTGGATTCGTTCGACCCCGGCCTGTGACGGCAAGACCCTGTTCGTGCTGGGAATCCGGGATCTGCTGGTGGCACTCGATGTGGCCTCCGGCGAGGTGCGTTGGCGGATTGATTTCATGAAGAAGTTCCGATCGCCGTTGCCGAGTTTCGGCGCGGTGTGTTCACCGGTTCTCGACGGCGACTACCTTTACCTGCAGGCAGGCGCCTCGGTCGTGAAGATTGAAAAGAAGACAGGCAACGTTGTCTGGCGGTTAGGCGGTCAGGCGCAGAAGAAGAGCCTCTTTGGGTCGGCAATGACCTCCAGCGCGTTTTCCTCGCCGGTGATCGAGAAGATCGATGGACAACGTCAACTGCTGGTCCAGGGGCGTAACGCGCTGGCCGGCGTGGATCTCGAATCTGGAAAGACCCTGTGGTCGGTGAAGGTGCCGGCGTTTCGCGGGATGAATATTCAAACCCCGTTGGCAATCAATGGCGACTTGTTCACCAGTTCCTACGGTGGCGGTACCTTTCTCTTCGACGTCACCCGTCAAGGAAGTCAGTTTGATGTCAACCAGCGATGGAAGACGACCGTGCAGGGCTACATGTCCTCGCCCATCGAGATTGATGGTCACGTGTACCTACATCTGCGTAATCAGAGATTTACCTGCATTGAGCCAAAGACAGGGAAGACCAAGTGGGTCACCAGGCCGTACGGCAAGTACTGGAGCATGGTGGCCAACGGCAACCGGATCCTGGCGCTGGACGAACGAGGAGATCTGTTGCTGATCGATGCGAATCCGAAGGCGTTCAAGGCGATCTCGACACGGCATCTCAGTGATTCGACGACATGGGCCCACCTGGCGGTGGCGGGAAACCAAGTGGTCATCCGTGAACTCGATGCGATTTCGACTTACACCTGGACTCCATGAACCGGGTGGAGTTCTGAATGTCCTCGAGGGGAGGTCACTCCTCAGGCGCTGGTGCTGCTGTCGTGACGAAATTCAATGTCGCACATACTTGATCACCCACCAAAACCCGCCCACGCAGGTAAAATGCGTCCTGGAGCCGGTCTTTCAGTTCGACGTCGATGTCCAGCGTTTCACCGGGACGCACCATCCTGCGGAACCGTACGTTGTTCATCCCGGTGGCAACCGGCACGCGACCATTGGTCGATACTCCCAGGCTGGCGATCAGTATTGCGGAGGCTTCCAGGCAGGCTTCGCAGAGAATCACGCCGGGGAGGAGCGGGAATCCCGGATAATGTCCTTCAAATACCGGCAGGCTCTTGGACAGGTGTTTCCTCGCCGAGATGGTTGACTCGGTCATCTCCACGACCTCATCGATCCATAACCACGGGTCACGATTCGGGAGCAACGCCTTCCAATCGCTGTGATTCAGCACCTGCCGCCTCTATTGACTTGAACTTGATGTGAATTCCCTGGCCAGCAACAGGCGTGCGAAGTCTTCAAGATGTTGCATGGAATCACAGTGTGCCGAATAGCGGATTTGGCCTCGCAGTGTTTTGCCGAGAGCCGGTCCTCCGACCACCAGGACCGTTCCTTCGGATTCGGTGACAGAGTACAGGCGATTCATCTCGTCGATGAACCGGTCTTCGTCTCGCACCACTGCCACGCCCAGCCAGAGGAGCCTCGGGCGAATCTTCCGTACGGCTGCTCTCACGGTCTCAAAGGGCAACAGGTTGCCCATCGACTGGGCATCCCATCCCGAGTCTCGCAACACCAGTTCCGCCATACCGGAGGCCAGCGTGTAGGGGTCCCCGTCGAGCGTCCCTCCCATGGCCTTGGGAGCCCGGGGGTCGGGTCGTGTCACCAGGTCGCCAAACCGATGGATCAATCGCGTGGCCAGTTCGCATCCCCGTCGTTCCTGGAACACCTCCAGGTCACCGCAGTCCCACCTGTTGCCGATCTCCTGAAAGCCACGGGCGATCAGTTGGTCACAGATCACACTGAGTGAATGTCCCGCGATGTACAGATCCAACGCCACCTGCTGGCACACCTCCTCATCGCCCTCGATCAGGGCGGCGGCGAACCGGTCACGTGCACGTTCGATGGTCCACTGGGTCTGTCCCGTCGCCGGTGGCAGCCCAACGACTCCTGGATCAGATAACTGGTATCCCCCGGTGCGGATAAATGACATGACGGAGCCAATCCGCATCCGTCGATGGCCGCCAGCGGTCTTCTCGCACTTCAGCTTGCCCTGGTCACACCAGCGTTTGAGCGACGATTCACTCACGCCGATGGCTCGAGCGACCTGCTTGGGTGACAGCAATGTTCTGGAGGTTGTTGTGGGCACTCGGAATTTCCGATCGCCGATCCGTGGGATCAGGCGGCGAGTTTGTTGCGATCGTGCACGAGAACCACGGTCCTGTGTCCTGATGATCGGGGTGCAGAATCGTCATTCTTCAACATGTCCATTATGGCCGTTTTGAACGTTAAACTCTACCTTGGATCTGCGGGTCTTTCGTAAGTAAGAACGATGGAATGATGACGACGACCGAAGCCAAGATGACGACTGATCCCAAACCAGATCTCACGTTACGTGATGCGGTGATCATCGGTTCTGGTCCCGCCGGATCCACCGTGGCCTCATTGTTGGCCCAACGGGGTCACGACGTGGTCCTGTTGGATCGGGAGGAATTTCCGCGACACCACGTGGGTGAGTCACTCATTCCTGCGGTCAACAGCATCCTGGACCGGTTGGGCGTGGTGGAATGGCTTCAGGCGTCCTCGTTCCTGCAGAAATACAGCGTGCAGTTCGTCGGGGCGAGTGGGCAGACGTCGGCGCCCTTCTACTTCGAGGACTTTGATTCGTTGGGGCTGGGATACACCTGGCAGGTGGTGCGTGGAACGTTCGATCGCATGCTGGTGGACCGTGCCAGGGAGTTGGGAGCGGAGATCCGTTCGGGGACCCAGGCGATGGCTGTGGATTTTCACGCGGGAGGCACCTCGACAGTTTGGGTGAAGAGCAGCGGGGACGATCCCACGATGCGGAAGCCGATCAAGGCGCGGGTGATCGTGGACGCGTCAGGACAATCCGGGTTTCTGTCCAGTCGGCTGAAACTGCGGTCAGTCGATCCACGTTTGAAGAATGGCACGATCTGGACATGGTATGAGAATGCGCATCGAGACCAGGGGCGGGACGAGGGTGCGACGATCATCTTCAACTCACAGGATCACAAGTCGTGGTTCTGGTACATCCCGCTGCCCGACAACGTCGTCAGCGTGGGTTGCACGGGAGAGACCGATTGGCTGTTCGGAGATGGCCTGACGGCGGAGCAGATTTTCGAAAGGGAATTGAGCCGATGTCCGGCGATTGCCATGCGACTGGCCGATGCCAGGCCGGTGGAGGCATTTCGTACGACGAGAGACTTCTCGTACAGCTCATCGGCCGTGTCAGGCCACGGCTGGGTCCTGGTGGGCGATGCATACAGTTTCATTGACCCGGTGTATTCCTCGGGTGTGTTCCTGGCGCTGGCCTCGGGAGAATTGGCTGCGGAGTCGATTCACGAGGGACTGCTGGCCGACGACACATCGGCGGAGCAACTCGGGAACTGGAAGGGCTCCTATGACATCGGGGTCGAGAACTTTCGACAACTCGTCTATGCCTTCTACGATCCGACCTTCAATTTTGCGGACTTCATCCGCTGGCATCCCGAGCAGCGAGACAACCTGACAGACATGCTGGTGGGCAATGTCTTCAAGCCCGGTGTTGGCGACCTGTTTGAGACGCTGACACCCATGTTGAGTGCCCATTGAAGACGGCGTCAGCGTCGTTGACCTCACATTCGAACCGCAAGGCGGGCCAGATGCAGATCGCGATTGTCGGAAGCGGCGTGTCCGGCCTGCTGTGCGCCCATCTTCTGTTCCGCCAGCACGACGTCACGGTGTTCGAGGTCAACGACCACATCGGTGGGCACGTCAACACGGTCGCGGTTGATACGGATGATGGGCCATTGGCAGTCGACACCGGGTTCATCGTTTTCAATCGCACCAACTACCCGCATTTCAGCGGGCTGCTGGATTCGATCGGTGTGAGTTCGACAGCAACCGAAATGAGTTTCAGCGTCCGCTGCCAACGGTCCGGGCACGAGTACTCTGGATCTTCGCTGAATGGCCTGTTCGCGCAACGCAGGAATCTGCTGTCGGCGTCCCATTACCGGATGATCCTGGACATCCTGCGATTCCACCGGGAGGCGGCGGAGTTGTCGGCCGAATGTGATCACTCGACGACGATTCGCGAATTCCTCGAACGCAATCGGTTTGGACGGCGTTTTACCGACAACTACTTCCTGCCGATGGGAGCCGCCATTTGGTCCTGTCCGACGACGGCATTCGAGGAGTTCCCCGTTCGATTCATCATCGAGTTCTTCGACAATCACGGGTTGTTGCAGATTCGCAATCGTCCGACCTGGCGAACGGTTGATGGTGGTTCGTCACGGTATGTCGAGAAGTTGACGGACCCGTTCCGTGATCGGATCCGCCTAAAGGCGGCTGTCTCCGCGGTGACCCGTCACCCGGACCACGTGATGCTGACTGCGGCGGGGTCAGAACCCCAGGCATTTGACGAGGTGATCCTGGCGTGTCATGCCGACCAGGCTCTCGACATAGTCCAGGACCTGGATCCCGTCGAAACGGATGTGCTCTCGGCATTCCCCTACGGAGACAACACGGCGGTCTTGCACACTGACACGTCGCTGTTGCCGGTCCGTCGGCGGGCCTGGGCCAGTTGGAATTATCTCCTTCAGGCCGGGGACAGTATCAGGCCGTCGGTGACATACAACATGAACATCCTGCAGCGACTCCGTTCGAAGCAGACTTTTTGCGTGACACTCAACGACAGTGCACGCATCAGTCCCGAGCACGTCATCCGCGAATTTCGTTACAGTCACCCGGTTTTTTCCGTTCAGAAACATCGGGCCCAGGCACGGCATCTCGAACTGATTCGTCATCGTCGCACATCCTATTGTGGCGCCTACTGGGGGAATGGATTCCACGAAGCGGGTGTGGCCAGTGCCATGGCGGTCTGCGACGCATTCCAGGATGACGTCAACAAGTCTTCTGAATCTTGAAACCTCCCGTGTCCAGAACGTCTCAGAATTCCCCGAGCCACAGTTGCCTGTACCGCGGGCGGGTGGAGCATGCGCGGTACGTGCCGGTTGTTCACAGGTTCCGTTACCAGTTGTTCCTGGTGTACCTCGACCTCGATGAACTGGATTCGGTGTTTGCAGGACGCTGGTTCTGGTCAACCCGGGGACCGAACCTGGCGTGGTTTCGGAGGTCAGATCACTTTGGTGATCCGGACAGGCCGCTGGCCGCCTGCGTGCGCGACCTGGTCCGTGAACAGACAGCCCAGGTGGTCGATGGTCCGATCCGGCTTCTCACGCACCTGAGATATGGCGGACACGTCTTCAACCCGGTCAGCCTGTTCTATTGCTTTGATGCCGACGACACCCGCGTCGAGGCCATCGTGGCGGAAGTGCACAACACGCCCTGGGGAGAACACCACTGCTACGTGATTCCGGTCCCCGAGGACGCGCCCGAGACTCTCGTGGCGGAACATCCCAAGGACTTTCATGTCTCGCCATTCATGCCGATGGACATGGAATACCGTTGGCGGCTCACGCAACCATCCAACCATCTCTCGGTCCAGATCGACTCGTCCAGGGACGGACAGCACATCTTTGATGCGACATTGACACTCACACGACAATCCATGAGTTCCTCACGCCTTGCGCTCGCCCTGCTCCGCTTTCCGCTGATGACGATCCGCGTAGCGATTGCCATCTACTGGCAGGCAGCCGTCCTGTGGATGAAGCGGGTTCCATTCCATCCGCATCCCAAGCATGCGGAGGGACCCGTCACTGAGCCCACTCATCACTAAAGAACGACCTCGGAATGACCACTGACAACACGACTCAGACGCCGTCCAATTCCCATTCGTACACAGCCGACCCGTGCCAACCGTTGACGTGGCTGGACCGGAAGTTTCGTGGGATCCTCTTGGGGAGGCTGTCTGGGATGAATGAGGGCCACATTGCCATCACGGATCACGACGGGACTCATATCCTCGGAGATCCGCAGGATGACGAGTTGGTGGCCAGGATGACGGTCGGTTGCCCTTCGCTGTATCGTCGTGTGCTGTTCTCCGGATCGCTGGGCGCGGCCGAATCGTTTGTCCAGGGAGAATGGACCACGTCGGATCTCACGACGGTTCTCAGGTTCTTCGCACGCAACATCAATGCGCTGACACTTGCCGAACCGCGTTGGAGCAACCTCGGCAAACTTGTCAGCAGCATCTCCGCCAAGCTGCGGAAAAACACGGTCCGGGGAAGCCAGCAGAACATCGCCGACCACTACGACCTTGGCAACACGTTCTTCGAGTTGTTTCTCGACAAGACCATGATGTATTCCTCGGCTGTCTTTGAGTCGCCGTCGGCAACACTCGAAGAGGCGTCCCTGGCCAAGCTCAACGGGATCGGAGATCGCCTTGAGTTGGAGCCGGATGATCATGTGCTGGAGATCGGGACCGGCTGGGGGGGATTCGCCGAGCATGTCGCCACGCGTCATGGATGTCAGGTCACCACCACGACCATTTCCAGGGAGCAGTACGAATTCGCCAGCGAGCGGATCGTCAGGGCGAACCTGTCCGATTCAGTGACCCTTCTGCAACAGGATTATCGCGAGTTGAGCGGGACATTCGACAAGCTGGTCAGCATCGAGATGCTCGAGGCGGTGGGATACGAGTTTCTCGACACGTTCTTCGGCCAATGTGACCGGCTCTGCAAACGGGGCAGCCGGTTCTTTCTGCAGACGATCGTCATGCCGGAGCAACGGTCCCGGAGTTACCGGAAGTCGATCGATTTCATCCAGAAGTACATTTTCCCGGGAGGCTTCCTGCCCTCCCTCACCGACATCCAGAACTCCATCGGTCGGGCAACGGACTTCCGGCTGCTCCATGTCCGTGACCATTCGACCAGCTATGCCCGTACGCTCGAGGAATGGCGGGCCAGATTCATGCAACGGCTCGACGACGTTCGCCAGCTCGGGTTCTCCGAGGAGTTCATCC
>CAYFJI010000092.1:0-7433 GCA_964343365.1 uncultured Acidiferrobacteraceae bacterium | reverse complement strand
TACAACATCAGAGAATTTTTCAAAAAATATAGGTATGATGTAAGGTGAGAAGATGAATGAACTTATGGAAATTCCTACTGCCAAAAATAATGTATATAGTTTTAATTTTTTATCATCAATTCCAGATGCATCATAGGGCAGAAAAATTTTGGAAATGGTCATTGGAAGCAAAGTAAGTAAGACATAGAATTGTAGTGCTAGAGCATAATTTCCTAAAAGTGTTAATCCTAATAATGGTGCAATGAGAATTTTATCTATATTAGCTTTAAAACCACCTACAATACTAATTCCTAAATTATTTAAGATGAAACCATATCTTCCTTGTAAATGATTAAGATTAAATTTACTAGTTTTAATTATTTTAGAAAATATTATGAAAAAGTGGATATATGATAATGCAATTCCATACAATATACCTTCTACTCCAAATAAAAAGAAAAAAGATATTCCTAAAGTTGCGGTAAGTGTTTTCTGGATTAACAAATATTTTGAATAAGTTTGGAAATATTTTTTCCCTAGAATGTATCCTAAACATATATCATTTATTACAAATGCAAGTAAGAGTAGAGATACATCGAGTCTGTAAAATATCAAGAAAACAATTAGTGCAGTAATAATACCAAAAATTATTGAAATTGTTGATAATGTAGAATAGGCTTCAATTTTTTTTGCAACATAGACTATCATTGTATTACGTGTTCCAATTAGTGTTAACACATAAGCAATACCGGCAATACCTATGAAATAATGTAATTGACCATAATCTTCAACGCTTATCAGAGACGCTATGAATAACCAGAAAATTGCTACAATTCCGCCACCTACAAAATCTCCAGTTCCAAGATAAAAAATTCCTTTTACTCTATCTTTATTTTGGGAATTTTTTTTATTATTAAAATCCATTTTAGTTTTTAGTTATTTCCACTTTTTCCAATTATAATCAGTAAATAAGGTGTTTTTCATTTCGTCATCATTAGGTTTCCACGAAATGTCAGCTAAAACTAATATCTGTGAAGGTTTATCGGAAGGATTCAGTATCGCAGCGGCAATTCCATTTGAAACAGATATGAGTTTTGGGTCAGCAGAATTAGTTTTAATTTCATGGTAAGTACCATTCTTATCTTTAATAATTAGAACCAATGTTCCAGATATACAAAAAAAATAACTAGTTCTATTTTTATGAATATGGGGGCCTTTTATTTCTCCAGGATTAACAGTGTTTAGATATACCATTTCAGGATCCTTAATGATTTTATCCCAATTTCGCCAGATTACCGTTAAATTTCCATTAATATGACCATCGTTGATGTCTTTAGTTTCATGTTTTTCTAGATCAAATACATTGAAATCTGACTCTTCCATTTGAAAAAAACATGGATTTGAGCCAATAAAAGTTTGGATTTAATACTACTAAGTAAATTATACAATATTTTATTAGGATTGGAAAATTTGTGAATGTATGAAATTACTTGTTACAGGAGGGTTGGGATTCATAGGTAGTAATTTCATTCTAAAAGTTTTACAGGAAAAGGATATTCATGTAATCAATGTTGATGCAGAGTTATATGGTTCAGATCATAGAAATTTAACAGAAATCCAAAATTCAGAGAGATATGATTTTGTTAAAGGAAATATTTCAAATAAGAAATTGATGGAAGAAATAATATCGAAATCAGATATGGTTGTTAATTTTGCAGCAGAATCACATGTAGATAGAAGTATAAATGATGCAAATCCATTTTTAGTATCTAATATTAGAGGAGCATTTACGCTTTTAGATATCATAACAAAACAAAAGAAACGTATGATTCACATTTCTACTGATGAGGTTTTTGGAAGTTTAAGTGATGGGACTGCGGATGAAAATTCAAAATTTAATCCATCTAGTCCGTATGCAGCAACAAAGGCATCAGCAGAATTATTGATTAACTCATATTCAAAAACATTTGATTCGGATGTAATCATAACCAGATGCACAAATAATTTTGGTCCAAGACAGTTTCTAGAGAAGTTGATTCCCAAGATTATAACCCTTGCAAATAAAAATTTAAAAATTCCAATATATGGAAATGGGAAAAATATTCGTGACTGGATTTTTGTGAATGATCATTGTAATGCAGTTGAATTAGCAATGGTTAAAGGAAAATCGGGAGAGTCGTATAATATATCAGCGGGTAATGAAGTTGACAATCTTACAATAGTAAGAGAAATTCTCAAGATTATGAACAAATCTGAAGATCTAATAGAATATGTCGAAGATAGACCAGGGCATGATTTTAGATATAGTATGACATCAGAAAAGATTTCTAATGAATTAAACTGGAAAATTGAAACAAGTCTTAATGAAGGATTACAAAAAACAGTTGAATGGTATTTGGAAAATCCTCAAATTTTAGATAATCTGAATGAAACCGTATTGGAACCAACTCCATGGAAAAATAACTAACGTGATCTTATGAAAGGAATAATTTTACACGGAGGGCATGGAACAAGATTAAGACCATTAACACATACAGGACCCAAACAGCTTTTACCAATTGCAAACAAACCAATGTCACAATTTTGTTTGGAGACAATAGCAGAAACAGGAATCACAGATATTGCTATAATTGTTGGAGGCGTGGGATCTAAAAAAGTACGTGATTATTATGGAGATGGGGCGAAATTTGGAGTGAATATAACATACATAGAACAAGAAGAACCCAAAGGAATTGCTCATGCAATTAGATTATGTAAGGAATTTGTGAATAATGAAAAATTCCTTGTATTTCTTGGTGATAACATCATTCAGAAATCGATCATAGATTTTACAAATAATTTTAAAAGTTCAGATTATGATGCATCTGTTTTACTATGTGAAGTAGATAATCCATCTAGATTTGGTATTGCAAACATTGAAAATGGAAAAATTTCCAAGATAATCGAAAAACCAAAAAATCCTGTTTCAAATTTAGCAGTAACAGGGATATATTTTCTGACACCAAAAATTTTTGATATCATAGATAATTTGAAACCATCCTGGAGAAATGAGTTAGAGATTACTGATGCATTGGATGAACTACTTAAAGAAAGTAACAATGTTAGTTATGAGAAAATTACAGATTATTGGAAAGATACAGGTACGCCAGACGATATTTTACATGCAAATGCTGAGATAATAAACAAACATCCTGATTTTAAACGTCTACATTTAACAAAAAATCAATATTCCGGAAAAGATCTTAAAGTCGATGGCGGCGTAGTTCTTGGAAAAAATTGTGAGTTTAGTAAAGATATAGAATTACGTGGTCCAGTTGTGATTGGAAATGATTGTAAAATTTTAGATAGTTCTATAATAGGTCCAAATGTTAGCATAGGAAATAATTCCACAATCTCCGTATCTTTAATTGAAAATTCAATTATAATGGAAAATTGTAATATTGACTCTTCCATGAAAATTAAAGATAGTATTATTGCAAGTAATTCAGAGATAACAGAGAAAACAAATACAGAAAAAGTATTTTTACTTGGTGAAGGTTCAAAGATATCTGTTTGATAAGAAATTTTGATTAGTAACAGTAAATATCTAAGTATATTTGTTTGAGATATGAGCGAACCTTTGGTTAGTGTTATAGTTCTTAATTATAATGCAGGAGAATTATTACTAAACTGTATTGATTCTTTAAAGAAATCAAGGTATGAGAAATTAGAGATAATAGTTGTAGATAATATTTCAACAGATAATAGTCAAGTAATCTGTAAGGAAAGATTTCCAGATATCAATTTAATTCAAAATAAAGAGAATCTTGGATATTGTGGAGGAAATAATATAGGAATCACAAATGCAAAAGGCGAATTTATTGTTATACTAAATCCAGATACAATTGTTGAAGTAAACTGGCTAGATGAATTAATTTCTGCCTATAATGAATTTGGAGAAGGGTTATTCCAACCAAAAATTCTTTCATTAAATGAAGAAAATATTATACAGAGTACAGGAAATATGCTTCATATTTTCGGTTTTGGATTCGCAAGAGATAAGGGAAATAAGATAAATAACGAACAAGAAGAAATTGAGAAAATTGGTTATGCATCAGGTACATGTTTGTTTACAAGTAAGAAAGTAATAGAAAAAGTTGGATTATTAGATAAATTTCTATTTCTTTATCATGACGATTTAGATTTAGGTTGGAGGGCATCTCAAATGGGAATAAATTCATACTATGTTCCAAAATCCAAAGTCTATCATGTTGAAAGTTATTCATTAAAATGGTCTTCCAAAAAATTTTACTGGTTAGAAAGAAATAGAAAATATTGTCTTCTTACTCATTATTCTAGAGAAACATATCAAAAAATGAGATTTTCATTAATGTTAGTTGATTTATTTGTGTGGGCATTTTATTTTTCAAAAGGTTTCTTAGGTGCCAAAATAAAGGCAGAATCAGAGATTAGAAAAAATAAAGAGGTTATTGAAAAGAAATACCATGAATTGGAAAGTAAAAAATTGATTTCCGATAAAGAATTAATCAAGAATTTTCCTGATGAAATTTTTGTTCCAACAAACGTATCACAGCAATCCATGAATCATACTTTCAATTCAATTTTAACAAGATTAAGCAAGAATGTTAAAAAGAAAATCATATGATTTTTTCAGATATCACTACAGCTATTGCAAAATTATTTTCATGAGATAAAGAGGCAATAATGTTGTAATTCTTTTCTGGATCTAGGATTTTGACAATAGGTTTAGAGTTTAGATATGATGTTTCAATTTTTGATAATTCAATATTATGACAAATTGATTTAATTACAGCCTCTTTAAGTGCAAATTTTCCAGCAAATTTTTCTGGAGAGTTTTTGAATTTTAAACAATATGAAATTTCTTCTTTTGAGAAAATTTTTGTGTAAAAAGTTTTATTTTCGTCAAATGGTTTTTTGATAAATTTATCTATACTTGAGATATCTATTCCAATTCCAAATTTTTCAATCATTTCTAACTATAATTTTACCAATTCCATGAAGAAGGATATCTTTTTTGTTATTTTCTATCTTTGAATCAATTGTTATGATTTTTGTTGAATCACTTTTGTCTATAACTTTACTAGATACAACTATTTCATCGCCTACAAAACAAGGATTTTGAAATTCAAGTGTTTGGGAAGCATATAATGCATGTTTTCCAGGCATATACATTCCAACCATTCGAGAAAGGAATGATGCAAGTAACATTCCGTGAATAATTTTTTTTTCAAATTTTGTAGATTTAGCATAATCATCACTCATATGAAGAGGACTAAAATCACCAGAGATTTTGGCAAAATCATCTACCATAGATTGAGTTATTGTTAGAACAAATTCTTGAGTCAGACCTATCTCAATTTGTTCAAAAGTAAGTTCTGAGGCGTTTTGATGCATTAGTCAACATTATGATTTTTGAGATGTCGTTTAATATCACCTAAGTTTTTAACATCAGTGATTTCAGATATGGTAAATTTTATTTTAAAATGATTCTCTAGTTCATCAACTAGGATAAGGCCATTAAAAGAATCCCAATTTTCAATATTTTCTGGACCCGAATTATCATTTATTTCAGATTCAGATAGACCAAAAACCTTTGCAAGGATTTTCTTAACATCATCATCAATCATTCAATTTCCACCTTCAAGTGTTTTGGTAATTTTATTTCATTATTTAATTTATAGATCCAAATGTCATCCTGTTTTTTGAATCCAAAATCGGAAAGGAAATTTTCTGCCGGTTTATTTTTTTGTGTTGGAATAAATTCAGCATGAATTTCTTCTATCATATTTTTTTTTGCATCTAATAATATTTGAGATAGTATTGCATTTTCAATTCCACGCCCCATAATTCTGCAACTTAAAAGGAATGTATCAATTGACCAGATTTTCTTATTTTTATTAATAATATAGACACCAGTAATTCCATTATCACCAAATTTATCTAAAACCTGAGCACAGCCAACCACAAAATTTTCATTATTTGAAAATTCTCGAATTTGTTCTTCTTGATATCTTTTCGTGGTCAGATTAAATTGATTTGTTTTTAATGTGAGTTGGGATATTCTAGGAATTAAGAATTCATCAGATTTTTTCATTTTTACTTTTATATCTAATTGTTTTAAAAAATCATCTAAATTTGAGACAGAATTCTCAAATTCTTTTCGTTCTCTTTGTTCAGAGTACATCTGGCCACGTTTTGTATCTTCAACGGTTCGTTGTATAACATTAAAGTCATTTAATTCCTTTAAGATTAAGGAAAATTTTGAAGGATCATTAGGTAATTCAATAGTTAAAACTTCTGGGAATTCTTGTCTTATTCTTGTTTGATTTAGTTTATCATCATCAAAAAATACCATACTATTTAATCCAATATTAATTTCCTTTGCAATCTGTACTAAATTTTGTGCTTTGTCATTCCAGTTAATTTGTATACTTGCAAAATTTTTTTCACGTAAGATCATATTTGGATGTTCTTTGATTACTTTAATTGCATCTTCAAGATTATTTTTGCTGTTTATTGCAAGAATTATTCCTTGTTCCCATAAAGAAAGTAATTCTTTCTGAAAATCAACGAATGCTTTTCCATTTGAGGTATGGCCTAATTCAATTCCATCAAATCCATCTTCACCAACTACACCTCCCCATAATGTATTATCAAGATCTAAAACAATGCATTTCCTATTAGTTCCAGTAAATGGTTTAATGTATCCCATTAATTCATAACCAAAATGAGGTAAGAAGTTTAATGAGATTTGTATGTCACCTACATGAAATTGTCTATAGTCAAAGATGTTTGTTTCACCATGTTTTGAAACAAATTGATTGAAATCATATACATATACTGAATTATATTTTTTTGAGAGATTTCTTAATGAGTGATTTAGTGTTTCAATCATTTCATGAATACCAAATTCAGATTTAGTTTCAATAATTCCATTTGGAGAATAAAATGGAATATTAAAATTAGTAATTACGAGTTTTGAATTTGAATTTTTTTCATGAATTTTAATAATATTTTCTATATGATTGATTTTTTCTGAAACTAATGATTTTTTTTCATCAACAGATAGACAATGGGAATGATGAAAATTATCTCCTAGAAAATTTCTAATATCAAGAATCAAAAATGTAATATCAGAAGAAAATTTGTAATATTCACTTTCTTGATTAAGTAATTCCTGATTATACTGATTATAGCCAGCAATAAAAGATTGATATCTAGTTTCTATCTCAGAACATTTGACACGTAAAATTTCATCTAATCCATTTATTGTGAAACTGGAGAGAATGGAAACCTTGATTTTTTTAGTGAATTTTAGGTCATCGATATGTTTTGATTGTTCCATATACTCCGAAAGTGTTTTTTCCAATTGTCTACCTTGAAAATGATTATTTCAACAATAAATATTATGTATGAATTCTACTATTTTTTAT
>CAYFJI010000091.1:0-7460 GCA_964343365.1 uncultured Acidiferrobacteraceae bacterium | reverse complement strand
TGGTCGGTGGTTCGATCCCACTCGCGCCTACCACTTTTTATATCGATAGCAGTATTCTTCCTAAAACAATCGGATTGGCAACAGACAACAATCAAAGTAATGCTTCAAATTAGACTTACCGATGGCTGCACACATGATTTTGAGGAATCAGTGACCGTTATGCAGGTTGCCGAACATATTAGCAGTCGGTTGGCGGGAGCTGCTTTAGCTGGAGAAGTCGATGGTAAATTAGTTGATACTTCCCATTTATTAACGTCTGATTGTAGTCTTCGAGTTATAACGGCAAAAGATGAGGAGGGGCTTAGTGTCCTGAGGCATTCAACTGCGCATTTGTTGGCCCAAGCGGTAAAAATTTTGTTCCCTACCGCGCAGGTTACTATAGGGCCGGTTATAGAAAATGGTTTCTATTACGATTTCTCATATTCGTCTGGTTTTACACAGGATGATCTTTTTGAGATCGAAGCGAAAATGAAGGAATTAGCTAAAACTAAACAAAAAGTCCACCGACTGGAAAAAAAACGTGAAGAAGCTGTTAATTACTTTAAAAATTTAGGCGAAAATTACAAAGCCGAAATTATCAATGATCTTACAGAAGACGAACCTATCTCACTCTATGAACAAGGGGACTTTATCGATTTATGTCGAGGACCGCATGTACCCCATATAGGGCATTTAGATGCTTTTAAACTATTAAAGGTTTCCGGAGCATATTGGCGTGGAGATTCAAATAATGAGATGCTTCAGCGTATTTATGGGACTGCATGGCGATCAAAAAAAGAACTAAACGAATATTTACGTCAAATCGAAGAGGCGGAAAAACGAGACCACCGAAAATTAGGTAAGCAGCTTGATTTTTTTCATTTTCAGGACGATGCACCAGGTATGGTATTTTGGCATCCAGATGGATGGACGCTTTACACCACGATTCAAGACTATATAAGGAGTAAATTATTTGAATATGGTTATCAAGAAGTGCAAACTCCGCAGTTAATGGATCGTTCACTATGGGAAAGATCGGGTCATTGGGACAAATTTCGTCAACACATGTTTACTACAAATATCGATAATCGAGATTATGCTATAAAGCCAATGAACTGCCCTGGTCATGTACAGATTTTCAACCAGGGTTTGAAAAGTTATCGTGAATTACCACTCCGTATAGCCGAGTTTGGTTTGGTTCACCGTAATGAACCTTCCGGCACTTTGCATGGACTGCTTAGAGCACGGAGATTTACCCAAGATGATGCGCATATTTTCTGTACCGATGCCCAGCTACAGGAAGAAGTAACAAAATTAATTGATTTAACTTTTGATATTTATCGGGACTTTGGTTTTGAAAATGTTCAAGTTGCTTTGTCGACTCGACCCAAGGAGCGTGTAGGTGATGACAGATTGTGGGATACGGCAGAAAAAGCTCTCGGAGACGCATTGTCTGAAAAAGATGTAGCGTATACGGTACAAGAAGGGGAAGGTGCTTTTTATGGGCCTAAGCATGAATTTGTTTTGCGCGATTCAATAGGTAGAGCGTGGCAGTGCGGAACTATTCAAATTGACTTTTCTATGCCTCAACTACTAGGTGCGGAATATATCTCTGAAGATGGGAGTAAAAGAACTCCTGTGATGATTCATCGCGCGATACTTGGATCTCTTGAGCGTTTTATAGGGATGCTCATAGAAGATACTGAGGGTAAATTGCCCACGTGGCTGGCACCTACGCAGGTTATTATTATTAATATTACTGAGAAACAGGCCAACTATGCGAAATCTATTGAAAAAATACTCAAAAAGGATGGCGTAAGAGCAGAAACTGACTTGAGAAATGAGAAGATCGGCTATAAAATTCGGCATCACACATTGAGACGAGTCCCATATATGTTAGTAGTAGGTGACAGAGAGCGCGAAAATGAGACTGTTTCAGTTAGAACCAGAGAGGGCGATGATCTTGGCACTATTCCAGTCAGCAAGTTTGCTTACATGGTACATGCGAAAATAAACTCTTTCAGAAATCAATCAGAGGAGACAGGAACATAGCATTAGCTAAACAACAACGCATAAATGATGAAATAGAAGCGCAGACGGTAAGATTGATTAGTGCGAACAGCGATCAATTAGGAGTAGTCTCTATTGAAGAAGCGCTCCGTATAGCGGTAGATAGCGAACTTGATCTTGTTGAAATATCGCCGAATTCTGATCCTCCAGTGTGCAGGGTGATGGATTATGGAAAATTTCTTTATGCGTCAAGTAAAAAAAAGCAAGAAGGAAGGAAGAAGCAGAAGCAAATTATTGTTAAGGAAGTTAAGTTTAGACCAGGGACTGATGTCGGTGATTATGATGTTAAGCTTAGGAAGTTAGTTGATTTTCTTGCAGATGGAAATAAGACAAAAATTACCCTTCGTTTTCGTGGCCGTGAACTAGCGCACCCAGAGCTTGGTATGGAAATGTTGCAACGTATAGAGGCTGATCTAGCGGATGTTAGTATAGTAGAGCAATCTCCTAAAATAGAAGGAAGACAAATGGTCATGGTTTTAGCACCGAGTGCAAAAACTAAGGCTAAGTCACTAACTAAACAAGCAAGCAAAGACAAAAAGACAGATAGGTAAAAAAGACAGAATATGCCGAAAATTAAAACAAATCGAGGTGCAGCAAAGCGATTTAAGAGAACTGGTACAGGAAAATTTAAACGTTCCCAGGGATTTTTGAATCATATTCTTACAAAGAAGTCGACCAAGAGAAAACGTCATCTTCGTTCCCAAGTAGTTGTTGCTTCTGGCGATGAGAAATCGTTGCGCCAGATGCTACCTTATAGATAGAAACAGGAAAGGTTTTTAAGCATGCCCCGAGTAAAAAGAGGTGTAACCGCAAGCGCGCGACATAAAAAGGTTTTGTCCAAGGCGAAAGGATATCGTGGGGCGCGCAAAAATGTTTATCGTGTTGCTAAACAAGCTGTAATGAAAGCGGGTCAGTATGCATATAGAGATAGACGGCAAAGGAAACGACAATTTCGATCCCTTTGGGTTGTTAGAATCAATGCTGCGGCACGACAAAATGGTTTGAGTTATAGCCGATTGATGAATGGCTTAAATTTAGCATCAATTGAATTGGACAGGAAAATACTGGCAGACATGGCTATAAACGATGAGAAAGCTTTCGCGGCTGTGGCGGAGAAGGCAAAGGCTGCACTAACTAACTAAAAAGTTTTTGGCCCCGTCGGTAAAACGTAGTTTTCTGGAGGACTAGTTAAAAAAAGTGAGTAACGATTCCTCTGTTAGGCAAATAGAAAATCTTGTAACCGAAGCGCTATCTCAAATAAATGGCGCTCAAACATTAAGTGACCTTGAATCAGTAAGGATCCGTTTTCTTGGAAAAAAGGGGTCAATTACAGGCCAACTAAAAAAAATCGGTACTTTATCAAACAGCGATCGCCGTTTATTTGGACAGGCTGTTAACGCCGGGAAAGAAACCGTTGTCAAACGACTTGGCGAACGATTAGCAGAATTTGATGCGATTAACCAAAATACGGCTCTAACTACTGGTTGGGTAGACGTTTCACTCGCAGGCCGTAATGTTGGCACCGGTTGCGCACACCCTGTGAGCCGGACCATTAACCGAATAACTGATATTTTTCGACGGCTCGGTTTTGATGTTGCGGAAGGGCCAGAAATAGAGGACGACTACCACAACTTTGAAGCTTTAAATATTCCAGAAAATCATCCGGCAAGGGCAATGCATGATACGTTTTACGTTGAGCCAAGAGGAGTTCTTCGAACCCATACATCTCCAGTACAAATTCGCTATTTAGCCACCCGAAAACCACCTGTTACTGTCATTGCGCCTGGTCGGGTTTTTCGATGTGATTCAGATCTAACTCATACCCCAATGTTTCATCAGCTTGAAGGTTTAGTCGTAGACAGAGATATATCTTTTGCTGATTTAAAAGGATCTTTAATATATTTTGTACGGGAGTACTTTGAGGAGGATCTTCCTGTAAGGTTTCGCCCTTCATATTTCCCATTCACTGAGCCGTCCGCTGAAGTTGATATCGGATGTGTTTTTTGTAGTAGCAAAGGATGTCGGGTGTGCCAAAAAACTGGATGGTTAGAAGTGCTCGGTTGCGGCATGGTTCACCCAACGGTTTTTGATAAGGTTGGTATCGATAATTATCACTACACAGGGTACGCATTTGGAATCGGTATTGAGCGATTGACGATGCTGAGGTATGGCGTTGATGATCTTAGGCTTTTCTTTGAAAACGAACTCAGTTTTTTAAATCAATTTCGGTAGCGCACTATGTTGGTTTCTTATCAATGGCTTAAAAAATGGGTTAACCTTGATGTCGATCCACAGAAACTTGGGGACAGTCTTACGTCACTAGGACTTGAAGTAAGTTCTATTACAAAATTATCTAAAATTAACGGCAGGATTGTTGTAGGTGAGATTGTTGATTATTGGATGCATCCCGGTAAATCAAATTTGACTATTTGTATGATTGATGTGGGGCGACGAAAGCCAATTCAAATAATATGCGGCGCAAAAAATATAAGTAAAGGGATTAAGGTAGCGACTGCTTTATCTGGCGCAAAAATCTCAAGCGGACAAACAATCAGGAAAAAAACAATTCATGACTTTATTTCGGCAGGGATGTTAGTTTCCGCAAATGAAATCGGATTAGAAGATGAAGTGGATGGCATTTTATGGTTGGACGATAGTGCAGAAGTCGGCATTAGTGTAAATCAGCATCTCTCTATTGATGACTATATTTTAGATATTGATCTAACGCCGGATAGAGGGGATTGTTTAAGCGTCTTAGGAATAGCTCGTGAAGTATCGGTTATTTATGATCTACCTATAACAGACAATGTTAATCCTAACCGTCGCTTAAATGTATCAAGTTTGAAAAAGATAGATATTGAGGTGGCTTCCAACGAGCAATGTCCTCGATATTTGGGCCGAGTCATTGAGAATATTCAACTAAACAAACCTACACCAGATTGGATGAGAGAATCTTTGCGGCGCAGTGGGCTAAGAACAATAAATCCAATAGTTGATGTAACTAATTTCGTAATGTTGGAGTTGGGCCAACCACTGCATGCTTTTGACTTAAAATTTGTGGAAGAAGGGATAACGGTTCGTAATCCGTTTGCGAGGGAGCAGTTAACCTTACTCGACGGAAAAAAATTAGTTTTACGACCGCAAACCTTAGTGATTGCGAATAAAAAACGTCCGGTTGGACTTGCGGGGATTATGGGTGGAAAAAAATCGGGAGTAACCAAGCACACTGATTCTATTTTCCTTGAGGCAGCATATTTCAATCCAGACGTAATAAGAAGAGGAGCGAGTGAATATGGACTTCAAACCGATGCGTCTTATAGGTTTGAGCGTGGTGTTGATCCTGAACAACAACGAAGGGCTTTAGAACGTGCATCCAATTTACTGATTGAAATATGTAGCGGAAAACTTGGCCCGATTACGGAAGTTAGAAGCACTAAAGATATTCCAAGAAAAAAATCGATCCGTTTGACTAGAAATCGCTTAGATAAGGTTCTTGGTACTCGTGTACCGACAAAAAATGTCACCAAAATACTTAGTGGACTGAATATGACTCCAATCAAGGATCCAAAAGGTTGGAAGGTGAAGCCTCCTCAATATAGATTTGATCTCGACGCAGAGCATGATCTGATAGAAGAAATTGCTCGTGTGTATGGTTTCGATAACCTAACTAGTCGTACTCCGAGAATAATCGCAAGTTCTGAAAGAAGTAGCGAAAAAACTGTTCATCAAGACATCTTAACAAGCTATCTAATTAATCGTGATTTTAACGAGGTAGTTACATATAGTTTTGTTGACTCCGAATTACAAAGTCGTCTCGGATTCGTAGAGCGCATTGTTAAAATAAAAAATCCCATAGCCTCAAATATGAATGTTATGAGACAGTCTTTATGGCCGGGTCTTCTTGCTGTCGTAGGAAATAATTATCGCCGGCAATATAGGCGAATTAGGTTATTTGAGATCGGGAACGTTTTCTTTTCGAAAAAGCATGCTTTTAAAGAAGAGAAGAGGATTGGTGGCGTGGTGACTGGCTCGTCGGAGCGACTTCGATGGGATCATGAATCTTCTCAAATCGATTTTTTTGATGTCAAAGGCGTTATTGAGGGGTTACTAGCATTAGATGGCAGGAAAGTCGCTTATAACTTTGAACCAACATCTATCCCCAGCTTGCATCCTGGCCAGAGTGCTGAAATTTGTTACAGAGATCAATTGATCGGTTTTGTTGGGATGTTGAGCCCCAGTATCCAAAAATATTTGGAAATTGATCCCTCTGTATATTTGTTTGAGATCAATCTAGATTTTTTAAAAACTCGAGCTATTCCATCTTATTGTCCTATCTCAAGATTTCCATCAGTAACCAGAGATCTTTCTATATTAGTGAAGCAGGAGGATCCCGCTGGAAAGGTTGAGCAAGTGATTCGAAGTAATGCCGGGAATTTAGTGACCTCAATTAGTCTTTTTGATGTCTACAGTGGGGAAGGAGTGAAAAAAACACACAAATCACTATCATTTAGCTTGACCTTCCAGTCATCTTCGCGCAATCTTACGGAGAAGGAGGTGGAGACGGTTTTCGAGCGAATCGTCACCGCACTAAAAGAAATAGGTGCCGATTTGAGACCCGGATAAACGTAAGAGTTGAAGCATGACCGTTACAAAGATGGAGCTTGCAAATACCCTATTTGAAGAATTGGGGTTAAACAAGCGAGAGTCAAAAGAATTTGTCGAACAATTTTTTGAAGAGATACGAAAAGCTCTTGAAGAAGGGCAAACCGTTAAGTTTTCTGGTTTTGGCAGTTTTTCAGTTCGAGACAAGCCTGAACGGCCTGGACGGAACCCTAAAACTGGGGAAGAGATTCCGGTTTCTGCCAGGCGGGTTGTGACATATAGAGCTAGTAAAAAAATAAGGGAATTAATAGAAGAAAATAATAGTGCGACAAAGTTAGAAAACGGAGATAATTGGCGATAAATCTCATGACTATGCTAGACCCCTCGACAACTGATCTGCCTGATATTCCTGGAAAACGGTATTTTACCATTGGTGAAGTCAGTGATTTATGTGCTGTGAAGCCTCATGTATTGCGGTATTGGGAGCAAGAATTTCCGCAATTAAGACCAGTAAAAAGACGAGGAAACCGAAGATATTATCGAAGGCATGAGGTTGAATTAATAAGAGTGATAAGAAAATTATTGTATCTTGATGGTTACACCATCAGCGGGGCTCGCAATCGATTACATAAGCCAAATTCGAAAAAAAATCAGATAGATGGTATTGAAAAAGATGTAAATTCGGAGGACTGTACTAAAATTATTGGTGAGTTGCAGTCAATTTCCGAATTATTAGGAAAATGAGGTTATGGTCCAAAACTTCGGGGCGTAGCGAAGCCAGGTTATCGCACTCGTCTGGGGGACGAGCG
>CAYFJI010000090.1:0-7504 GCA_964343365.1 uncultured Acidiferrobacteraceae bacterium | reverse complement strand
GTCAGGGTGTTTGATTTTAGCAAAAAATTTGCCTACTTTAAGAAAATTGCATAAAGCCTTCGCAAGCCAACCAACTAGTTCTATTTCAAAAACCTATTTGGCACTGTTGTCAGGAGATTGGATCAATGGACCTCGCGAGGTTCGGCTGAAATTAACAAAAAAAATAGATGTAAGAGGTGACAAGAAAACTAGTGTAGATGACAATGGCCAGCATGCAATTTCTAACTTCACACCTATACGTTATTACAATGGGTCGGTGTTAGTCAGAGTGCAATTAAAAACTGGTAGGATGCATCAAATCCGATCACATGCAGCGGCTATTGGACATCCTGTAATTGGAGACCGTAAATACGGATCTTCAGTCGCCAACAAAAAATACAGAAAAATGGGCTTGAAAAGACTTTTTCTTCATGCAACGGAGGTTAAATTTCCTCATCCCACAACTGAAAAATATATGAGTATCAAATCAACACTTCCAGCCGACCTAAAACTATTTATGGAGAAATTATTATGAGTAAATTGTTTTCCGACGCATCCAATAAGGAATTAATTAATAGAATTTGTGATTCTACTAGAATCGAAGTTGGCGGTGTCGGACTAAAGTTTGATATAAAAGATGAAGAGGGAAAAATATGGCCTGCTTTTTTGATAAGGCATAAGAATGGACTCTCCGGTTACATTAATCGCTGTAGTCATCTTGCTTTGGAGTTAGATTGGAATTCAGGAAATTTTTTTGATGAGGATGCCGAGTTTCTAGTTTGCGCCACACACGGCGCTTTGTATGAACCGGACACAGGTTCTTGTGCAGGTGGCCCATGTAATGGGAGAGCATTAGAAAGTCTGGTTATAGAAGAAAGCGAAGGGGTCGTAATGCTAAACGATCAGAAATACACATTTCATCAAATCAAAAAGTGAGAAAAATTGCTTAAAAAAAGATAGAAGACAGGAGGTAGATCAAATTATATTGATACCTTCGTTAGAGAGCATTGTTACCAGGGTGACTAAAGGAAGGCCTATCAAAGCTGTTGGATCCCGACCTACCAGCTCATCTAATAAAACTATTCCCAGGCCATCTGCTCGTAGACTTCCACAACATCCATATGGTTGTTCATTTTCGAGATAATTCTCGATACTTTTCTTTGTTAAATTTCGAAAACGTACTACATACGAAACAACATCTGTTTGAATGTTTCCATTTTCGCTGTTTAGCAAAGTCACGCCAGTGTACAGTGTTATCCTTTTTCCGGAGGACCAGGTGAGTTGACTAACTGCATCATTGTAGTTCTCTGGCTTTCCTACTGGTTTTCCATCGTGCACAGCGACTTGATCAGAGCCGATCAACAGATGGTTAGGAAATCGAGTGACCACCGATTTAGCCTTGTCGACCGATAATCTTTGAACGAGAATCTCGGGTGCTTCGTTAGGTTTTGGAGATTCATCAATATTTGGAGTAATTACCTCAAAGTTGATCCTTAATTGTTCAAGCAATTTCTTTCGAAATACTGATGAAGAAGCTAAAACGATATTACGGCTCATGGTGTTTTTTGACACTTTTCCTCCAAAAGAATATCATCCAAGTACAAATTGTACCTAAATAAGTACACGACCTCTAAATTTTTAGGGTTTAACTATACTAGCGAGAAATTTCAATGGCAGTACAAAAAAGTCGGAAGACTCCGTCTAGGAGGGGCATGCGGAGATCGCACGATGGACTCTCAAAGCCCGCATTATCTACAGATCCTGTATCGGGCGAATTGCATCGAAGGCATCATATTAGCCCGGATGGCTATTATAAGGGTAAAAAAGTTATCGATGATGCCGAGTCCGACGACAGTTAATCTCGCCAGTTGCTCGGCCGTCAAATTTATTTTTCATCCCTAACTGAGATTAATTTCGATGTCAATAATTGTGGCATTGGATGCATTGGGTGGTGAAGGTGGTATCAACGTTACCGTGCCGGCAGCGATTTCATCGTTAAAGAGAAATCCAAATCTATTCATTATCTTAGTCGGATCTGAAAATCTTTTAAGAGATCGGTTAGGAGAAAATCAAGATCATCCGCGACTCCGTATTCAAAATGCGGAACAATTTGTCGAAATGGATGAGCCGCCGAGTGCGGCATTGAGATTTAAAAAGGATTCGTCTATGCGAATAGCGATTGATCTTGTCAATAATAACGAAGCTCATGCTTGTGTTAGCGCGGGTAATACTGGAGCATTGATGGCAACCTCTAAGTTTGTTTTAAAGACGCTCCCTGGAATTGATCGGCCAGGGATTTGTGGTGTACTACCCAGAGCCCATGGAAAAGTACGAATGATGGATCTAGGGGCTAGTTTGGCATGCCCACCGTCACTGTTGTATCAATTTGGTATGATGGCAACAATCATAGTTCGTTACTTAGATGGCATTGATCAACCATCTATAGGATTACTTAATGTGGGAATAGAAGATATTAAGGGGAATAAAGATATTAAAGATGCTTCTGAATTATTGCAGCAATCTCATTTAAATTACCAAGGTTTTGTAGAAGGGAGTGATATATTTACTGGATCTGTTGACATAATTATATGTGACGGTTTTTCGGGAAATGTAGCTTTGAAAACCAGCGAAGGCCTTGCGCAGATGTTGATAGAAATCACAAAGGAAGGATTTGAAGCTAATTTTTCTTCTAAATTATTTGGAATATTATCAAAACCAGTTTTAGGTACAATTTTTCAAAGAATTGATCATCGTCGATATAATGGGGCAACGCTTCTCGGATTGCGCGGGATTGTTGTCAAAAGTCATGGTGGAGCAGATAGTTTGGCATATGAAAATGCGATTGATATTGCATACCGAGCCGTTGAGAGTAAAGTTATTTCCCATATTGAGACAGAATTACAGCAACCAACATTAAGGCAACAGAAAATTAATTAACTAAGAGAAATTAGAAGTTAACACCGAGGAAAACTATGTTTGAATTGGACGATAATATTGCATTAGTAACTGGGGCAAGTCGCGGCATCGGCTATTCTATTGCGGGTGCGCTTGCCCAACAGGGAGCATCTGTAATAGGTACTTCTACTACCAAGGAAGGTGCTGACTATATAACTACTGATTTTCGAAAAAAGAACCTTGATTGCCATGGAGAAATTTTAGATGTTACAAAAATCGAAAGTGTTGAGTCTTTAATTCGTAAAATTGAAGCAAATCATGGACATATATCTATCCTAATAAACAACGCTGGAGTGACTCGGGATAATATTTTATTAAGGATGAAAAATGAGGAATGGGACGAGGTAATAAATACTAATTTGTCTTCAGTATTCCGCGTAACTAAAGCATGCCTTAAAAATATGATCCGCCAAAAAAAAGGACGAATTATTAATCTCACTTCGGTGGTCGGTGCCGTCGGCAATATCGGTCAGACCAATTATTCTGCTTCGAAAGCAGGAATAGTAGGATTCACAAAATCCCTAGCCCTAGAGGTCGCTAGTAGAGGCATTACAGTCAATGCCGTAGCACCTGGCTTCATTGAAACAGAAATGACCGCTGGGTTAGAAAAAAAATGGCGCGACCACCTTATTTCAAAGATTCCAATAGGTCGTCTGGGAAACACGAATGATATTTCTTCTACAATTATTTTTTTGGCATCAAAGGAGGCATCATACTTAACCGGACAAATTGTACATGCAAATGGTGGCATGTATATGTCCCATTAAAACAATAAGTTATAAAACCTTTAAAGAATATACCTTATTTATAACTGACTTCTTCGATGGTCAGAAATGGTAATCCGAATGTATTTTTAGAAACTTCTGGATAGACACATAAGGTTTAATGTTTCTAGACTTAGACACCTTAATATTGTTTAATTCGGCCTTCAAGAATATCTACAGAATTTTTTATGGCGGTGCAAATGTGCATTGCGTCTAAACCTCGTTGCAGCAGACAGAATTGGAGGTCTAAAGAGAATGAGCAGCATAGAAGAGCGTGTTAATAAAATAATTATAGAACAACTTGGTGTAAATAGTGATCAAGTGACAGCTGAAGCATCGTTTGTTGATGATTTGGGAGCTGATTCATTAGATACTGTCGAACTAGTGATGGCTCTCGAAGAGGAATTTGATGTGGAAATTCCCGATGATGAGGCAGAGAAAATCACTCGAGTAAAAGAAGCGGTCGCTTTTGTGGAGGCGCATAAAGACTAGTTGATAAAACTTGAATATGAGAGAGAGTATTTTAAGTTTTAACTACGCATGTCTATCATGAGCGGAAATTTTCATCGACGTTGATGAAATCGGTAGAGCCACGCAGAGTTGTGATAACAGGATTAGGGTGCGTTGCCCCCAATGGTAATTCTGTCGGTTCGTTTTGGAATTCTATGATTGAGGGAATTAGTGGTTTAGGGCTCATCCGAAGATTTGACCCGTCAGGTCTTCCTTCTCAGACAGCCGGCGAGCTTCAGGATTTTTCCGCTGAACCAAAACTTAGCAGAAAGGCTTTACGTCGAATGGATCGGGTCATCCAATTAGGGATGATCAGTGGAATGGAGGCATTTGAGGATTCAGGCCTTGATTTATCCGAAGAAGAAAGCTATCTAGCAGGGGTTTTAATTGGGGCTGGAATCGGTGGTATTGAAACAATCGAGGATACCACTAAAGCTATGTTAGAAAAGAGCAGAAAGGTCTCTCCGTTCTATATTCCCTCAAGTATTATTAATATGGTGTCAGGTGATTTATCGATTGAACTCGGACTACGTGGTCCTAATCTCGCTATCACTACAGCCTGTACTACTGGAACTCACTGCATTGGAATCGCTGCACGATTGATAGCTACTGGTGACGCAAGGATCATGCTTGCAGGTGGAGCGGAAGCGTCTGTTACTCCTGGCACTGTGGCGGGATTTACTGCGGCTAAAGCGCTTAGTCGTAAAAATGACAATCCCAAGTCTTCTAGCAGACCATTTGATCTCGAGCGAGATGGTTTTGTGCTTGGCGAAGGAGCTGGCGTAATTGTTTTAGAGGATTTTGAATTTGCAAAAAAACGTGGTGCTCATATTTATGCAGAATTAGTTGGTTTTGGTATGAGTGCGGATGCTAACCACATGACGCAGCCAGCTCCGGGGGGTGAGGGCGCGGCAAGATGCATGCGTAATGCGATGCATGATGGCCATATTAACCCGGCGGAAATACAATATATAAACGCCCATGGAACCTCTACTCCATTAGGTGATATCGCTGAAACTCTAGCAATCAAATCAGTGTTTGAAGAGAATGCAAAACGCTTAGCTATTAGCTCAAACAAGTCTATGATAGGGCATTTATTGGGTGCCGCTGGTGGTGTTGAAGCTGTTGCAACTGTGTTATCAATCTTTCATCAAATTATTCCTCCGACAATAAATCTTAATAATCCGGATCCTGAATGTGATCTAGATTATGTTCCTAATAGCGCGAGGGATGTCGCGATTGAGTATGCTATTTCTAATTCATTTGGTTTTGGTGGAACCAATGGGACTCTTGCATTCAAAAGGTTTTCCAACTGATGTCAGTTGTAAAGGTTGGAAGGTTAATCTCAACTAGGGCGAGTATTAAAGATATAGTCACCGTTGCATTGTGCTAACGTTCCTACGCGCTTCGAAAAATTTTTCGAGCGAGAAATCATCTGATTTAGCTACGTCAATGACACGTGATTCTTGCTCCGTAAGCGCCTCTATCGCCACTGGTAAATCCTGAATAGCTGTATGAGGTATCACTACTGCGCCGTGGCGATCGGCATGAATAATAGCTCCTGGTCTAACGTTCATTGAAAATATGGAAACATCGAGCCCCATATCCACAACGTGCACGTGTCCGTGGCTTGGCCCAATGTTTCCGGCTAACATCATAAAATTTGAAGGATTGGCATCTAGATCCCGAATTGAACCGTTAGTCACCACCCCGACTGCTCCGAATCCCTGGTGAACTGTAGTGTGAACTTCACCCCACCAAGCTCCAAATCCCGCAGGAGAGTCAAGATCTTCAATAATAACGACACTAGGATGCGGATCTTCTGCCATATATCTGTAGTAATCTTGAGTGATATTTTCTTGATCTGACTTAGAAAGAGGAGAGGGTGTTCTGGCGCGAATAGTTGCTGTTTTGGCAAATCCTACGATAGATCCAAAATCGGGATTTGAGCATACCATGTGATGGGTAGTAAAACCGGATTGAGCATGTTTAGTATCAATCGCCTCAAGACCATTGCAGATAGTAGGGGTATCCCATGTTTTTAACTTTTCTAGTTGATCATATGAAATTTCAGTCATGTGGATTGATCTCCAATTAATAATATGTAAATAGGGTAAAAATATAATTAGGTTTTTTTATTTTTGAGTCTATTTAAATTAATCTGAGCCGCTGAATGAATAAATGACAGGTCGGATCCAAACTGGGAAAACAACGATCCCATTTCGATCCATTTTAGCGTGTCATCAACTTTGAACCCATGATGACCTGCCACTATCCCACGATTTTTGGCGGCGTCGAATATTTTTTGAACTGCGTCAATATGTTTTGGATGGCTCAAAAATTGTTCAGAAGGAATGCCCATATCTAGAGAAAGGTCATATGGCCCAATATACACACCGTCTAAACCAGTTACACTGCAGATTTCCTCAATATTATTTACGCCTTCTTTTGTTTCGATCATCACCATACAAATAATTTCTTGATTGGCTCTCTTGACATAATTAGTAATAGATTCACCAGCTATTTGGTGCGGCATTAAGCCTAGGCTTCGTTGGCCAACGGGTGCATATTTGCAGGCATTTACAGCACGAGTCGCTTCTTCAGGTGTGCTAACCATAGGGACAAGTACACCGCAAGCACCGGAATCTAATACATGTGATATTTGATAATCATTTATGCTTGGGACTCTAACCAAAGGGGCAACGGCCTCTTGTCTGCAAATCGATTCAATGCACTCAACTATAGTCACTTCATTTATTTTTAAGCCATGCTGCCAGTCTAGGACTACAGCGTCCACCCCACTTTGAGCAAGGATTCTGCTGGTCTCTGGGCTTCCCAGCATAGCCCAAGCAACAATAATTCCCTTCTGTTGAGCCCATTTGGCTCTAATTTGATTCTCATTCATGTAGTTAAATACTCAATTTTCCAAATTTTTCTATTATTTTTTAACGTCGTAATTGTAGACTAATTAAGTTTTTGGCTAGGCTAAAAATCAAAAAAAACATGTTTTTGGTAGATTTTTTGAAATATTACCTGAATATTATTATTCTAAGCACAGATTATTATCTTAATAGTGCAATTTTTGTGGCCAATAATGGATAATTGCGAGTTACAATAACACGTTGGTGGACGTTTAAACCTTAGAGCAGTTCGCATTCAAATTTTTCGAATTTTTAATCTTTAAAATCCAAACAGGAGGATCAAGATGGCATTTCGGATCAAGTTGTTGATCGCCGCGTTGGTGTTTGCGATTTCTTTGCCGACTTTTGCTGGCGGGAAAACAGTCGACAAAGACT
>CAYFJI010000089.1:0-7661 GCA_964343365.1 uncultured Acidiferrobacteraceae bacterium | reverse complement strand
CGGCGTCTTTCTCCTCCTGAAAGAGAGTCTAGTGTCCGATGCTCCATTCCTTGTAAGTCCATTCGACTTAACTCATTAAGCGCCATTTCAATATCTTTTTTTTCTTCACCGCGAAATGGAGATAACCAAGGGTGTCGACCCGTTAACACTGTTTCAAGTACAGTAGCCGGGAAGGTAGGATCTTGTTCTTGAAAGAGAATACCGATCGTTTGAGCCCTTAATTTTCGTGGAATATTATCCAGCGACGCACCATCAATAGTTATCGAGCCAGTATTTGATGCCCTAAGCCCAGCCAGAGTTTTTAGAAGTGTTGATTTTCCTACACCATTTCTCCCTAAGACGGACCAAACTTGTCCTGATTCAAATCCTAAAGAAAGATTACGGCATGCGGTAGTAGCTCCAATAGTTACGGTCAAGCTATGTGTTTTCATAATTTTTTGCCAGAAACTGTTGCGCTGCGACGGAGCCCGCGGCGAAGAAGATATAGAAATAGCGGTACTCCAATAAAAGCAGTGATGACGCCTACTGGAAGTTGGCGAGGAGCAAGTATAGTGCGTGAAAGAGTCTCAGCGAGCACTAAGAGTACACCTCCTATGATTGTAGCGGCAGGCAGTAGAATTCTGTGGTCAGATCCTGTTATTAGTCGCGTCATGTGTGGAACCACTAAGCCCACGAAACCTATAGTGCCAGCGAGCGTGACTGAAGCCGCTGTAAGCATGCTTGCTAACATGTAGATTCCAAGTCGCAAAAAAAGTGTATTTACTCCTAAAGATTTTGCGCGGAGTTCACCAACCGCTAGAAGGTTGAGAGGGCGAGCAAACAGTAGGGTGACAAAAAGACTAGTTATTAGGAGCAGAGTTCTACTAAAGCCCGGCCACGCATCATTGAAGTCGCCCATCAACCAGAAAAGCATGCTATAAAGATGCGATGAAGGACTAACTGACAAGATGAAGCTAATACCAGCGCCCCAGCCAGCAGCCATAACAACGCCAGTTAAAAGTAAACGTGTTGGTGACCAATCACCAGAGCCTCGTGACAAAAAGAACACTAAGCCCATCGATAGCATTGCGCCTACTGCAGCCGCGCTCGAAATTAAACCAGATTGCCATCCCAAAAGGATAGCTATTAGCGCTCCTACTGCAGCTCCACCTGAAATACCTAGGACATAAGGATCAGCGAGTGGATTTCTTAGTAATACCTGCATCAATACCCCTGCCATTGCAAGCATTCCTCCAACTACAAATGCGCTCGCTGCCCTCGGTAGTCTTAATTGCATAACGACTGTATGGTCGAAAGTTTCTTTACCTGACTGTATAGTAATCAATACTTGCCGCCAGTCGATTTCGGCACTCCCCAGGCTTAGCGCTATCCCTAGAGACGCTATAGTAAGAATTGGAAGCAACCAGATAACGTGCTTTAGCCGTTCGCCTTGCATCTGTATCGTGTGTCCACTTTAGTTTTTAAGTGGTAGTTGGGAGCCTAATTAGAAACTCTGGCTTTATCAATTGCTTCACATAGTTCTTGCATTCCAGGCAGAATTCTAGGACCCATACGACTAATTCGATCAGTGTTGACTGTATATAAGTGATTATTAGTTACCGCACTGATGCTTGACCATTGGTTCCAATCACCTAACCATTCAGGGGTTTCGCCTGAGTATCCGCCAGCTACAATCACTTCAGGATCCCGTTCAATAACGGATTCTGTGGATACCACTGGAGCAAGTACCTCAACTTCATAAAAAATATTTGTGCCACCACAATGCTCTATCAGTCGACTAATTAAATGTTGTCCGTTAAGGGTATAGATAGGATCGCTCCAAATTTGATAAAAGACCCGAAGATTTTCTCTTTGTTGGTAGGAATCCCGTACAGCATTTGTGCCATCCAAAAAATTGTCAGCAAGAGTATCAGCTGAAGATTTATTTCCAGTCAACATTCCGAGTCTTCGCATCAGCGATGCAATATCCTCAAGATTTCTAGATTCCGTGCGGAAAATAGTAAGTCCGAGTTTTTCGAGCTGTGATAGATCCTCGGTTGGATTTCCACTTTCCCATGCGACGATCAAATCTGGTTCAAGTGACAGGATTTTTTCAATATCAAATTGATTGCTCGCACCGATTTTGGTGATTTCAAGAGCTTCAGCAGGGAAATCACTGTACTCCACTACTCCGACGATTTCTGATCCTGCACCGATATGAAAAAGTATTTCTGTCAAATTAGGCGCTAAACTAATGATTCTTTTTGCTGGAGCACTTATCGTTACGATCATGCCAGTATCATCTTTAGCCTGTATTTCTGCCATGGATTTAGATGAGATGCCTGCTACAAATGCCAAACCGATTAGAGCGCTAAATAATTTTTTCATAAAAAATCTCCTTGCACACCACCCGTGTGCTAAAAAACGGGGTTTTGTAACGAGCAAGGACTTTTTTATCGCCCCTCACTGCCCCCCGCAGTAGGTTAAATTTGATTACTGGGGGCCGGTCTCCGGACTCGTGAGCAGACTAATTAATCAGTCTAAAGCTGACACCTTCCCATGATGAATATTCATAGTGGTCTACAGCCAGCTTTTCTCACTTACCGTTGCGGGGGCAGTGCTGGGTTTATGGAGTTGTTCTCACATGCACCAGCTTCCCGTTTAACCATGTCACGAACGTGATACACGGAACCCAAAGTAAGCGAAGCGAAATTTAGCCGTCTACAGGGTAGAAGTCAACTGGTTATCAAATTTTATGCCAATCGTTTTACAAATAGAAGAGAAAGAGAGTGTTTGCAGTGTTGTTAAAACTAAATCCAGTGACTTGTGGCTTTCATCAGTTTGCTACTAAATTTCATGGCTACTTTTATGTAGTGTGGCAGCTTAACTCCTCCATTTTGAACTGCTTTGGTAGCATGATTAGATTCATCGTCAATCATTGTTTTAATAATTGCATGGCTCACAATATCGTTGTTTGGGAGACGCTTTAGGTGGTCGTCCAAGTGCGTTTTTACTTGGATCTCGGTTTCTGCGACGAAACCTAGACTCCATTTGTCGCCAATTGTTCCAGCTATCGAACCCATAAAAAATGACCCCGCATACCATACGGGGTTAAGGATGCTTACATTTCCACCCAGAGACTGCAAGCGTTGTTGACACCAGTCAAGATGGTCGCTTTCTTCACGGGAAGCTCGGATCATATGACTTTTGACTGTGTTGGATCGTGCTGTCAATGCTTGACCTCGGTAAAGTGCTTGAGCGCAGATTTCGCCAGAATGATTAATTCGCATTAATCTAATACTTTGTTTTTTTTCTATCTTAGAAAGAGATTGATCAGTCAATCCGTCGCTTGGGTTAGGTCGATCCGAAGATCGGGGTTTTCCGAATAAAGTACTTAATGCATCATCTGCGATTAGAAAGATTATGTCGATTTTCGTATAAGAACGTGCTGGCATGATCAAAATGTTTGTGTCTTTCTGGAATATTCTACACCTAACTAAATCAAAATGACGTCATTTTTCTCCAAGTATGAGATCCTTACCAAATTGGGTTTTTAATCTAAATTCTTTAATTTGTGGCATACTGTTTTGTAATTTAATCTAGAAAGACGTTCCAAATTTAAGTGCACTCATCACAACTAATAACTGAACTAGAGCGAATTCTTTCAAAAGATCGCTTAGTTACTGATGTAGAGACATTGAGGCCGTATGAATGCGATGGACTTAGCGCTTACAGAGAACTGCCAGTCGCTGTAGCTATTCCGTCTGAAATCAGTCAAATTAGTGCAATTCTGAAATTTTGCATGTCCCATGAAATTCCTGTTGTGGCCCGTGGAGCAGGCACCAGTCTTTCTGGTGGAGCAAAACCCTTGAAAGAAGGTATAGTTTTGAGTTTGGCACGTTTTAACAAGATACTTGAAATTGATCCCGCTAATCGAATCGCCCGCGTCCAGCCAGGGGTGCGAAATATTTCGATATCCGAAGCTGCCGCTCCTTTCGGTCTCTATTATGCTCCTGATCCATCTTCTCAGATTGCTTGCACCATCGGAGGTAACGTAGCAGAAAATGCGGGCGGTGTTCACTGTTTGAAGTATGGTCTAACTGTTCACAATGTCCTGAAAGTAGATGTTGTGCTCGCAAATGGAGAACAAATTTCTTTTGGGAGCACGGGTTTGGATTGGCCAGGATATGATTGTTTGGCATTGTTAAATGGATCTGAGGGATTACTAGGAATTGTCACTGAGGTTACCGTACGTTTGTTGCCAAAACCAACTAGCGCTCAGGTAATATTAGCGGCTTTTAATGATATCGGGACAGCAGGAAATGCGGTTGGGTCAATCATAGCAAGTGGAATTCTTCCAGCTGGGTTAGAGATGATGGATAATTTAGCAATTCGCGCAACAGAAGATTTTGTTGCTTGCGGGTATCCAATTGAGGCAGTATCCATATTACTTTGTGAATTAGATGGACCGTTATCAGATGTCACTGAGCAAGTCGAACAGGTACAGAGGCTTTTAGTTTCCGAAGGTGCAACGGAGATTCGAGTATCACAATCTGAAGATGATCGGCTAAGATTGTGGTCTGGAAGAAAGAGTGCATTTCCAGCTGTTGGAAGAATCTCTCCTGACTATTATTGTATCGATGGGACCATACCAAGATATCGATTGGCTAGCATTCTTCGTTCAATCTATTCGTTATCCAGAGAATATGAATTGGCGGTTGCTAACGTTTTTCACGCTGGCGATGGAAACCTGCATCCCCTAATACTTTATGACGCAAGCAAGCCTGGTGAACTTAAAAAAACTGAAGAACTCGGCGGTAAAATATTGGAATTGTGTATACGAGCAGGTGGGACAATTACCGGAGAACATGGCGTAGGTGTTGAGAAACTGAACCAGATGTGCATCCAATTCTCAGAGGTGGAAATTGCTCAATTTCACGCATTAAAACGAGCATTTGATCCAAAGGGAATTTTAAATCCAGGAAAAGCAATTCCTAGTCTGGCACGATGTGCCGAACTAAATGGGGTGCATGTACATAATGGGGTTTTAAGTTTTCCCGACTTGGAACGTTTTTAGTTATGGATAAAACATTTTAATGATAGATTTATCCCAAAGTTTAAGTGATATTATTTGTGAAGCTCAATCGTCTCTGACTCGTTTACGTATCGTAGGGAGCGATACAAAGCATTTTCTAGGGCGTCAGCCCATAGGTGAGCCAATTGATGTTTCAAAACATGCTGGAATAATTAGTTATGAGCCTACCGAATTAAGTTTGACAGTAAAATGTGGTTCATTAATTAGTGACATTCAAGAAGAACTTAATCGATCAGGGCAGCAGTTGCCATTCGAGCCACCTAATTACAATTCAGAAGGTTCAATTGGGGGAACTATAGCTTGCGGCCTTTCAGGGCCTGCTAGACCTTATGCTGGCTCTTTGAGAGATTTTTTATTGGGCATAACATGTATAAATGGTCGTGGTGAAATACTCCGTTTTGGAGGGCGTGTGATGAAAAATGTTGCTGGATATGACGCCGCCCGATTAATGGCTGGTGCAATGGGCACATTGGGACTCATATTAGATGCCTCGTTTAAAGTATTGCCGGTTCCCCAGAAAGAGCAAACTCAAATCTATGATGTTGATGAGAAAACAGCTATATCTTGGATGAATAAATTGGGAGGTAAGCCATTACCTATAACAGGAACATGCTTTTTTGAAAATAAATTACGTATACGACTATCTGGAACCGAAGCTGGCGTGACCTCAGCAGTAAAGGAAATCGGTGGCGCAGAAGATCCAAATGCAGAAAAATTCTGGATAGAATTACGAGAGCAGAAGTTGCCTTTCTTTGAGGAGGCCAATATTTTGTGGCGCATTATTGTGCCACCTGCGGTTAATCCATTGAAATTACCAGGTAAATCACTTATTGAATGGGGTGGTGGCTTGCGGTGGTTGACAGGATATCCACATGAGGATGATAGCGTCTATAGATTATCCGAAAAATTAGGTGGTCATGCGGCAAAATTTCGCGGTGGCGACCGCAGTAAGGAAGTAGAACATCCGCTCAGTCAGCAAATGTTTACGCTGCATCATAATCTCAAGCTGGCATTTGATCCTGCTGAAATCCTTAATCCAGGCAGATTATATCGGGAGCTCTGAGTCGTGGAACTTAAGATTGCTGATCGTTACAAAAATTTAGCGGTTGCTAAGGAGGCAAAAAAAATCGTACAGCAGTGCGTGCATTGCGGCTTCTGTAATGCCACTTGTCCAACCTACCAGTTGTTGGGTGATGAACTCGATGGTCCTCGAGGACGTATTTATCTAATGAAATCTATGCTTGAAGGTAATGCTGCCTCTCGGCTAACTAATAAGCATCTTGATCGGTGTTTAACTTGTCGCGCTTGTGAAACTACCTGTCCGTCGGGAGTCAAGTATGGCCGCTTGTTAGAAATTGGACGTGAAATAATAAAAGAAACTCGAGTTAGAACACTGAAGAGTCGTTTAATACGATTTTTATTGAGGAGAACACTCGTCTCAACAAAAGTGGTTCGTATTATGATTTTTATTGCCCAACCAATAAAACTGGTACTCTCCAAACGATGGGAAAAGCATATCCCGCCGTATCGATTGCCAAGCAAAACAGAGGATATAAAACGATCTCGTTACATGTTACTTTTGGATGGCTGCGTGCAGCCAGCAATTGCCCCATCTATTAATGCAATCGCAAAAAAAGTACTTAATAAAGCAGGAATTTCTGTTTTAGTGCAACCAAGTAGCGGATGTTGTGGAGCTCTAAGCTTGCATTTAGATGGTACGGCTGAAGCTAAAAGATTAGCACGCAAAAATATTGATGCGTGGTGGCCGGATGTAGTTAATGGCTGTGAGGCTATTGTCATGACGGCAAGTGGCTGTGGAGTTACTGTGCGCGAATATGGTCAATTGCTTGTGGATGACCAGGATTATTCAGAAAAAGCTCTAAAAGTGGGTTCAATGGTTCGTGATCTAAGTGAAGTGATAGCCTCTGAAAAGCCATCAGGTTTAAAATGGGGAGATAATCGTCATGTAGCTTTTCATTCTCCATGCACGCTGCAGCATGGCCAACGAGTTAATGGACTTGTTGAGAAAATTCTGGCAAGTAATGGATGGAATATAGCGGGAGTGAAAGATCAACATATGTGTTGTGGTTCAGCCGGTACCTATTCTTTTTTACAAAGTGATATTGCGAATAATCTTAGAGAAGCCAAATTGGTTAGATTGAAGGAGAATTCTCCTGAGTTGATCGCTAGTGCAAACCTAGGCTGCATTATGCATCTTGGGAAAGCAAGTGATATTCCTGTTGTTCATTGGATTGAGTTGTTAGCTTCAGTAGATTAGTTGTTTGAAATCGTAATTTTCAATGAATTGCTAGAAATTAGATAGAAAGTTGACTAAATAATGTGGTTAGGGGATACTCAAATCACAATCACATCACAGCGATAACTTCCTTGGCCATTTGCTTTACCAAGACTAGTAATCGTCTGGTTGCATGCCATTTGATGGCTTGGATCTGGAGGGCATAGACGTATTTTCGGTAGTTTTCTACTAATTGGAAGAAATTAACCCTGTTTGAAGGTTCTTTTTAGTATTTTGGTTGTAAGAGGGCGCGCCATCTTGTAAGATCCGCCACTCGTTTTTCGTGTGCTG
>CAYFJI010000088.1:0-7850 GCA_964343365.1 uncultured Acidiferrobacteraceae bacterium | reverse complement strand
AGCACAACAAATCTTTGTAAATTTTAAAAATGTTTTAGACTCAACATCAAGCTCACTGCCATTTGGAATTGCCCAGATTGGCAAGGCCTTTAGAAATGAAGTAACGCCAAGAAATTTTATTTTTAGGCTTAGGGAGTTTGAACAAATGGAGCTCGAGTTCTTTGTAGAGAAAGGGAGTGACGAAGAGTGGTTAGATTACTGGGTTAACAAAAGATTAGACTGGTGGATAAAACAAGGAATTCCAAAAAACAGGCTTCAGCTCTTTGATGTCCCGAAAGAGGACCTTTCACATTATTCAAAAAAAACCGTTGATATAATGTATGAGTTTCCACATGGTCAAGAAGAGTTAGAGGGCGTTGCCAACAGAACTGATTTTGATCTCGGTTCACACACCAGAAACCAGGCGGATTATAAAATAAGCTCTAAGGTTAATGAAAACAAAGAATCAACAACAAAACTGGCTGTACAGAATCATGAAAAAGACTGGAAGATCCCATATGTAATTGAACCTTCTGCTGGTCTTGACAGGGGTGTTCTAGCAGTTCTAAACGAAGCCTATAACGTTGAAAAACTTGAGGGCAACAAAGAGAGGTTGGTGTTATCTTTGTTACCTCGCCTCGCTCCAATTAAAGCAGCAATAATTCCACTAAAGAAAAATAACGATGATCTTGTTGCTTTAGCTAAAGAAATAAAAACCTCGTTGCAATCACTCGGTATGGGGCGAGTTCTACTCGAAAACAGCGGAAACATTGGAAAGAACTATAGGCGTCATGATGAGATAGGGACCCCTGTTTGTATAACTGTTGATTTTGATAGCTTAGAAAACAAAACGGTTACGTTGAGAGATCGCGATACAATGGATCAAAAAACCATAGAAATTAACGACCTCAGCTCTACCTTTACAGAAATAATAAAAAATCAATAAAATAATGCGTATGGGTCGAGTGCTTCTTTATATAAGATCGGCGATTTATACGCTAATTATGGTTTTAAGTTTTGTGATATTGTGTTCTGCAGCGCTTCTTCCAAAGCCGATAATGAATGAAAAAAAGAGGTGGAGGATTGCTGTTCTCTGGGCAGAGCTTAATATTTACTTTTTGAAAAGGGTTTGTTCGCTTGAATATGTGTTATTGGGCACCGAGAACATACCAAAGGAGCGGTGTGTAATATTCTTTAAACACTCTTCTGTAATGGAGGCGTTTGTAGGTTTGAGGCACTTTAGTCCGTCTTCATGGGTTGCAAAGTATGAGCTTATGTATGCACCATTGTTTAGAGGAGCTATAAAAAAGTTTGGGCTTATACCAGTAAAGAGAGGAATGGGTGGATCAGAAGTAAAAAAAGTCGTTGATCTCGGAAAAGAAAGGCTTTTAGAAAAAAAGTGGATTATTATTTTTCCAGAGGGCACAAGAATGCCTTACAAACAAACAAAGAGATACGGCCTTTCTGGGGCGTTGCTAGCTAAAGGTGCTAACGTATCTGTATTACCAATATCACACAACTCAGGAAAGTTTTGGAAAAGAAGAGGTTTTTTAAAGCACCCAGGAAAGATAACCTTTAGTATTGGTCGTCCTATTAAAACCTCAAACAAAGACATTGATTCAATAAACAAGGAAGCTCAAACATGGATTGAGTCTGAAATAAGGTCTTTTGATACTTGATTTGTAAAATAACCTGTGTTTCTACTGTAGAATCTGTCTTTTCTATAGGTAAAAGTGTGTTTTCTAGTGATTATATATCTAGATTAGAAACATTTAGTGCGTTTTCTTCAATAAATTGTCTTCTTGGAGCAACCTCATCTCCCATTAATGTTGCGAATGCCAGTTTTGCTTCTTCTTCATCATCAAGCGTTACTTGCACAAGAGATCTAGAGCTTGGGTCCAGGGTAGTTTCCCAAAGCTGGCTGGGGTTCATTTCACCCAAGCCTTTATATCTTTGAATATTTTGACCTTTTTTTGAGTTTAAAAGTATGTTGTCAAGGCAGTCAGTAATTGAATCATAACTCGCTGTTTCTTGTCCGTTGACTAAGTTGACCTTGTTAGGAAAGTCTTTTTTATGCTTTTGAGATATACCAAATGTTTTGTACTCTGGTGACTTTAAGAAAGTTAACGGAAGTTTTTTTACGTGAGAAGACCCATTGAGGCCCTCGTTAATTGTTAAATAAGAAATACCGTCTTCGTCTGTAACCATATTAATATTTATATCGTCGCCTGATTCTTTTGAACGTTTTTTCGCGGCTCTTGAGAGGCCCTTAACCCATAGCTCTAGTTTCTTTTTATTGTTTATTTCGCTTTTGCTGATTTGTTTATGGTTTGCCAGTGTCTTAGAAGCGGTATAGCCAATTTGTTTAGACAGTTTTAATATAAGTGAAGTTGAAGCTATATGTTGCATAAGAATATTAAAGAGGCCGTCGCCTTCAAGAACTTTTTTCTTTCCTGCTTGGCGAATTTTCAAACCGCTGATTGCATTGTTGATAACGAGGTTGTTAAGCTCGTCGTCACTATTAACATACTCCTCTTTTTTGCCTCTTTTTACCTTATATAAGGGCGGCTGAGCAATATAGATATTTCCATTATTAACCAAATCAGGCAGCTCTCTAAAGAAGAATGTTAGTAGTAGCGTTCTAATGTGTGAGCCATCAACATCGGCATCGGTCATAATTATCACTTTATGGTATCTTAAGTTATTAATATCAAACTCGTCTTCGCCTATCCCGCACCCCAGAGCGGTTATTAGTGTCCCAATTTCAACTGATGAAAATATTTTGTCTTTCTTTGCTTTTTCTACATTAAGTATCTTTCCTTTAAGTGGAAGTATGGCTTGGGTCTTTCTATCTCGACCTTGTTTAGCTGAACCGCCTGCTGAGTCCCCCTCTACAAGAAATATTTCACTAAGGGATGGGTCTTTCTCTTGGCAGTCTGCCAGCTTGCCCGGAAGTCCAGAGACAGAAAGGGCGTCCTTTCTCGTCATTTCTCTTGCCTTTCTGGCCGCTTCTCTTGCTCTTGCAGAATCTAGTATTTTTGAAATAATAATCTTTGACTCTACAGGGTTTTCCATCAAGAATTCTTTTAGGTGCTTGTTTACAATTGATTCAACAACCCCTTTTACCTCAGATGAAACAAGTTTATCTTTCGTTTGAGATGAAAATTTAGGGTCTGGGTGCTTTACTGATATTATTGCCGTCATGCCTTCTCTGCAGTCATCTCCTGTAACTGCCTTTTCGTTTTTAAACTCTTTGTCTATATAAGAGTTAATTGTTCTGGTTAATGCTCCTCTATAGCCTGCTAGATGTGTTCCACCATCTTTTTGTCTAATTGTGTTAGCAAAGCAGTACATATTCTCTCTATATGCTTCGTTCCACTGGATCGCTATTTCAACATTAATGTCCTTAAGTGTTTTTTCAATGTGTATAACACTATCGTGAATTGGTTTTTGAAGTTTGTTTAAGTGTGAAACAAAGGCCTTAATGCCGCCCTCAAAAAAGAAGCTCTCGTTTTTATCTACGCGTTCGTCTGTCAGGGATATGGTCAAACCAGAATTTAAGAAAGAAAGCTCTCTAAGTCTTTTTGCTAGGATTTCATAGCTATATTTGGTGTTAGTGAACGTTTTAGGACTAGGCTTAAAGCTTATGGTTGTGCCATTCTTGTCTGATTTTGGTCCCTTTTTTAAAGTCCCGTTAGGTTTTCCGTGTGTGTAGTCCTGTAAATATATGTTTCCATTCTTGTGTATTCGTAAGTTCAACGTTTCAGAAAGCGCGTTTACAACTGAAACGCCTACGCCATGTAGGCCTCCCGATACTTTATATGAGTCATCGTCAAATTTACCGCCAGCATGAAGAACTGTCATAATTACTTCGGCCGCAGACCTTTTTTCACCTTTATGTTTGTCTACTGGTATTCCTCTGCCGTTGTCTTTGACAGTTATTGAGTCATCTTGATGAATAATGACATCAATGTGAGTACAGTGTCCTGCGAGTGCTTCGTCTACTGAGTTGTCAACAACCTCAAAAACCATATGATGCAGTCCTGTTCCATCGTCTGTATCACCAATATACATCCCAGGTCTTTTTCTAACGGCGTCTAGGCCTTTAAGGACTTTAATATTGCTTGAGTCGTAGTTCTTTTTTGTGTCTTTTTTGGCTTTTGGCATTGTGTATGTTTCTATTTGAAACGTGTAAATTATAACAAAATTAAAGGATTATTTTTGTGTTGGGCGCAATATATTTCCTTCTATTTTTTTATGTGCTGTATGGTGGGGTAATGATGTTATAAGTAATTGATTTTCAAAGCTTTTTATAAGGCTAAACAGTTTATTGTTTGCTTCTGTGTCAAGCCCTGATTCTGCCTCATCTATTATGATTATTGAGTTGTTGTTTTTGCGCTTTTCTATCGCGCGATTTAACGCTAATAAAAGAGCTATTGATCCTAGCTTTTCTTGTCCGTGTGAAAAATAGCCTTTCGTTTTATTTTCAGCTGCCATTAAAATAAAGTCTTCCTTTTGTGGCCCTGATGATGTTCTTTTTATAGCCATGTCTTTGTGTAGGTCTGCTCTAAGGCTTTCTATTAGAGTGCTCTTTTCCCAGCCTTCAACAAACCTGGTTTCCATTTTAACCCCCAACAATTTGTCTGAAACCTCAAGCAGGTGTTCGGATGTCTCTTTCAAAAGGCTTTGTCTTGCGCTGCTAATTTTCTCGCCGGCCTCTGCCAATGCTTCGTCCCATGATTGCACAGCTCTTTTGTCTTCTCCTTTTTTGATTGCCTTGTTTCTCTGTGATAAACACTTGTTTAGCTTTTTGTGGTTAGCTGCGTGTTGTGGTTCCACGTGGAACACAGCTCTGTCTAAGAGGTCTCTGCGGTATTTTGGATGGCCCGAAGATGCGTTAATTGCATTGGTGTCAATTAAACAAATCGGAAAGGTTTTGTGTGCGATTTGCTGCCCCACCCTTTTATCATTAAGTTTGTGTGTTTTTTTTGTTCCATCAAAAACAAGGCTTGTCTGATGGAGGTTGTTTTTACTGTGAAACACCTTGCCGAACAACGACATTGGTAATTTGTTTTTGTTAGCAATTTCTTTTAGTGTTGACCCCTGAAATGACCTGCCGTTTAATAACAGAACAACGGCTTCAATAACCGAGGTCTTTCCGCAGCCGTTGTTGCCCATAATGTGGGTAACCCTATCAAAGGAAAGTCTGTCGTCTTTTAGTCCTCTATAGTTGTTGTGAGACAGAGACTTGATTTGCAAGGCTTATAGCCTCATAGGCATTACAACGAATTTTGACTCTGGGTCTGTTGGATCTGAAATTAGAGCGCTGCTATTTTCGTCATTTAACCCAATATTGACTAGATCGCCGTCACAAGCGGTGATTGCGTCTATTAGGTAAGACACGTTAAACCCAACAGAAAGCTTTGTGTTTGTGTTCTCAATGCTTATCGTCTCCTTGGCTTTTTCTTGTTCTGGGTTCTCAGACGAGACGGTGAGTTGATCTTCGTTAATATCAATCCTTACTCCTTTAAACTTTTCGTTAGCAAGTATTGAAACTCTTTGAAGAGCGGGCCTTAGCTCATTTGACCTAATAAGTATATTAATGCTTGTGTCTTCAGGAATCACTCTGTTGTAGTCAGGAAAACTCCCATCAATAAGCTTTGTAATTAGTTTTACGTTGTTTAAACTAAATGTTGCCTGGTTGTCTGTAAATGAGACTTTGGCCTCGCCATCGTCACTAATAATTCTTTGTGCTTCCTGTATAGCCTTTCTAGGAATTATAAAGCTCGCATTGTCGATCTGTGTTTTCTCTATGCTTGCAACTGATCTAGCTAGCCTGTGACCGTCTGTTCCGACTGACACCAATGAATTTGGGCCAGTTTCAAGTAACAAGCCGTTGAGATAAAACCTAACATCTTGCTGGGCCATTGCGAAATGTGTTTTATTGAACAGTGTTTTTATGGTGGTTTGTTTGACAACAAAGCTCGTATCTGAAGAGGCGCTTTCAAACAATGGAAACTCGTTTGGTGGTAAAGACTGAAGCTTAAACTTGCTGCTTGGTGCTTCAACAATAACGTCTGTGTCTGAAACAACTATGTTTAATTCCTGGTTATCAATGGACTTAATTATTTCATATAGCTTTCTTCCGGGTGCCGTGGTCAAGAATTCTGAACCGTCGCTCTTTACGGTAACCTCTGTACTAAGCTGAACTTCCAAATCTGTAGATGTAAGCGTTAGTGTATTGTCTTTACATTGAAGTAGAACATGGCTGAGTATCGGCATAGTTTGCTTTCTTTCCACAACGCCAATTATTGCTTGTAACTTATTACTTAGTTTATTAGATTCAATAGTTATATTATTCATTTTATTTATTTATTATTGTTATAGGGCTTGTTAATATGTAGATATACCAATATAATGTTTATTTTTCAATCACTTAAAAACACTTTTAATTTAAGAAGGTGTGTATAAGAGACCATATTTGTGAATAAAATGTTAATAAAAAAACCACTATTTCTTATATACAGTTTATTCACATTAACAACAACCTCTTAATATTATTATAATCCTCAAGAATTTTAATGTCTGTTTCTTTAAGTTCGGCAACTTTCTTACAAGCGTGTATTACCGTAGTGTGGTCTCTGCCTCCAAAAAGATCCCCAATCTCTGGCAAACTGTTTTTTGTAAGGTCTTTTGAGATTGCCATTGCAATCTGTCTCGGTCTTGTTATTGAGCGACTTCTTCGTTTTGAGTGAAGATCTGAGACTCTAATGTTGAAATATTCAGCAACTGTTTTTTGAATATTTTCAATTGTAATTTGTCTCGACTGAAGGGAAAGAAGATCTCTTAGGCACTCTTTTGCAAGATCAACAGAAACAGCTCTACCTGTAAATCTTGAGCTGGCAATAACCTTCCTTAAGGCGCCTTCTAGTTCTCTAACGTTGGACCTAATGTTTTTGGCGATAAAAAAAGCAACGTCTTCAGGAAGACTGAAGTCCTCAAGCTCTGACTTAACCATTAATATCGCAACACAGGTTTCCATTTCAGGCGGTTCAATTGAGACAGTAAGGCCCCAGCCGAACCTTGATCTAAGACGCTCTTCAAGACCTTTTATCTCTTTAGGATATTTGTCACTAGTAATAATAATTTGGCTGTTGCTTTCCAGAAGAACGTTAAACGTATGAAAAAACTCCTCTTGTGACTTATCTTTACCAGCAAAGAATTGAATATCGTCAATAAGCAAAACATCAAGCGATCGATAATCATTTTTAAAGGAGTTAAGCGCATTGTGCTGAAGCGCTGATACCATTTCACCAACAAACCTTTCTGAATGAACATAGGCGACTTTCTTTTCTGGGTTGTTTGTCTTAATGGCGTTACCAACACTTTGCATTAAGTGTGTTTTACCAAGACCCACGCCACCGTATATAAAAAAAGGATTATAAGAGATACCAGGGTTTTCTGTTATCTGAAGAGCTGCTGCCCGAGCAAGCTGATTGCTTTTCCCCCCTACAAAGTTGTCAAACACATATCGACTATTAAGGGGTGACCCTACAGGGCTTTCTCCTCTCTTGATAATTGTAGACTCTTTAGTTGGAGCGTACGGCTCATCGCCAATGGATATAGCGACCGTAGCCTTGCCATCCAACCTCTTTGAAGCAACAGATTTAATTTTTTCTAGATAGTTTTTTTGTACCCAGTTAACAACAAATTTGTTTGGCGCTAGCAAAGTAAGGCTTTGCGCTTCTTCATCTTCTATTGCTGAAAGCGGCTTTATCCATGTGTTGAATTGAGATTCTGTGAGGTCTGATTTTAGTATCGATAGACAATCATCCCAGACCTTGTTTTGCATCTTTTTTTACCTTTTTTGA
>CAYFJI010000087.1:0-7913 GCA_964343365.1 uncultured Acidiferrobacteraceae bacterium | reverse complement strand
GAATAGCGAGGAGGTCGAAAGTCATGCAATCGTCGAAGCCATTCAGCATAACTAGCTCGTGTCTGGAAACGATAACCATCCCCGGTTTTAGTTAATTCGACTCCCCTATTTTTATATTCTTCAATTAACTTATGTATTCCATCCATAATTACATCATTAGATGGTCGATTAGATTTTGGAAAAAGAAATTTCAACTGCTTAGGGGAAAGTGGAGTCTCAGCTGAAAATAGCGCTGCCTCTATGACATTACATAATTCTTTATTGGATTTATCCATCACTTGGCTAATTTTACATAAATTGGCGCGAGATTCTCATTTTGGTTGAATTTAAGTATTCCGTCACTTACTAATTCAAGAATAGCAATAAAACTTACAACTAGCCCCATTCGACCCTCGTCCGACGAAAAAAATGTTTCTAGCCTAATGTATTCACCAGTCTTAACCTGACCAAGAATTCGTGTCATTCTTTCTCGTACTGACAAAACTTCTCTAGTAATTTTTAAACTGCGACGTCTTTCCGAAAGTGTCATAGCTCGATGCATCGCTTTGATGAGATCAGCAAGCTCAACTTGAGTTTGAGGCTTCTTCTTACTTGGATCATAAACGCGCGCATAGGCAAGATAAAGATCACGATCGAGTCGTGGCATGGCATCTAAACCTTGAGCGGCTATACGAAATCTCTCATACTCTTGCAATCTACGCACAAGAGCGGCTCTTGGATCCTCTGGATCCTCATCATCATCAATTTTAGGCAATAACATTCGTGATTTAATTTCAGCTAATGTAGCTGCCATAACTAAGTATTCTCCAGCGAGATCAAATTTAATTTGGCGCATAAGTTCAATATATTTCATATATTGCTTTGTTATATCTGCAATTGGGATATCCAAAATATTGAGATTTTGTTTACGAATCAGGTACAGCAATAGATCTAATGGGCCGGAGAAAACTTCGAGTATGACCTCAAGCGCATCAGGTGGAATATATAAATCTTTTGGCAGGATATTACAGGAATCGCCAGAGATTGAAAAATCAGACTTGTGATCCACATCTGTATCAGGTGACAATTTTGATTCGTTCATTCCAATAACTAAACGAGAAGTGTATGCCGTCGGCCGTTAATAATACGATTATAAACGATCCAGCTTCGTTAAAAAAACATTTCCATCGCTAGAATTGTTTATCCATCATCTTCCAGCTTGATCACTTTTTGGTCACGACATCTAGCTGCAAATGTCGAAATTGAACCATATTTAGGAATAGTAATGTTACCTTCCAATTCCATCAGTGGCTTCATCACAAATAACCGATCTATAATTCGGGGATGTGGTAAAGTGAGCCCTTCAGAAGAAATCACAACTTGGCCATAAATTAAAAGATCAAGATCAATCAGTCGAGGCTCATCCCGAACGTCACTCCTTACCCGTCCCAAATAGTGTTCAATATTTAACATCTCGCTCAATAAATCCAGAGGTTGTAGAGTAGTTTTAATACGAACTACAGCATTAATAAAATCGGGCTGTAGAATTGGTGAAATTGGGGCCGTTTTATAAAACGACGAAACTCTTTCAACGCTAATATTGGGCGATGCGCCTAAGTGTTGGATAGCTTGCTTAGCTTGAATGATGGGATTATGGAGATTTGCCCCAATTCCGATCCACGCTAATGCTTCAAAATTGTCCATTGGTTTCTATTGATTCTTCCCTTTAAAAGGGTTTTGATGCAAAAATTCATTTGGAATAACTCCTATTTTTGGAAATAAGCGTCTAGTAAGCACTACTAAACCATACGACAATCTTAGCTTGTGTTAGGATTAATTACGAACAACTTACAGCTCCCTTCGTCTAGCGGTTAGGACGCCAGCCTCTCACGTTGGTAACAGGGGTTCGATTCCCCTAGGGAGCGCCATATAATTGTTCACCATCTATAACAGTATTCAAGGTAGTTTCTCACTTTTTTTGAGGACTCCGAGCAAAACCATCAATAATATAGCAACGCACATTAAAATATTTAAGCTGAGCGAAAACATCCCTGTGAAATCGTAGAAAATACCTAGTGTGATCGGACCAGCAACACCGCCAATTTCGGCCGCTGTGAAAAATAATCCACTAGCGGTGCCAGCACGATTTGCTCCAACACCTTTGATCTCGACCAATGTAAGGATAAGTATGGTCATCATAGTAGATCTACCTAAACCATCCAGCACAAGACCTATGGTCAGTGGAATCCCTATTCCATTCCTTAAAAAAATGGTTGCCAAAAATGTGCAAAGAAAAAGGCCTAGCAATATCTTAATCCTTCTTTTTGGCTTTGCTAACCGCGGGATTACAAGTGCACTAATAATAGAAACTGTGACGGGTATCGTCGCCCACAAACCGGCTTTATCTATATTCAGCCCATTCAAACGGAGTAGCTCAGGTAACCAATTACTTAATCCATGGGTAATGAATAAAACAAATACGCCCATTATTAAAACTATTCGAACGGACGGTATTCTTAAAAGAGCTAAGGTTGCGCCTTTACTCCTCGAAAAATTGATTTCTCCTTGGTGCTTATCACTATGAGATATTGAAATTAGAACCCATATTACTGAACTAGCGAGAGCAAACCATCCCCAACATCTCAGCACTAAATGCCAATTTCCATCTAACCAGGGCATTAGCACTGAATTCGTCATAGTCAATGAAATAATAGCGCCAATGCCTGGTCCCGTTATATAGATTCCCATCGCAATACCTCTTTCACTTCGATCGAACCATTCTGCAACAACCTTTGGAGCTCCCGTAGAGATAATCGGACCTCCAATTCCAAATACACTGACGAAAAGTAAGAATTGAAGGTAAGTGTCGACAAAACTCCTCCCTAATAAGGATGCTGAAATCAGCAATCCACCTACCGCAAGTACATTTCGACTACCAAATCGATCCAATATGATTCCGGAAGGCAGTGCAGCAATAATAAATACAAATTGCCATGCACCCAGGATCACCCCCATTGCAGAATGCTGAATATCAAGATCGGACTCAATGACTGTAACTAATGGCGCTAGACTAGTAGCACTCACGCCGAAAGCCACATAAAGTAACCATACTCCAGAAAGAATGAACCACCTATTTGACTTCTTCAAGGCTTTGCTGCCATTACTTGTTACCACCGAATTTCATCTTCGCTGGAAGAGCCGACTAACATTGAGTTACGCTTAATCAGTAGACGTTAGAACCAACACTGGGATCTAACAACTAGCATTAATGATAATTTTCAACCGTTTTTGCGTGTTATCCTTTAGCATTTGCAACACGCTAGGCAGCTCTGATAGAGATTCAACATGAGTCACAAGTGGACTTAACTTGATCATCTCGTTTCTAACTAAGTTAATCGCTTCCGGGTAATCATGGCTTGTCGCAGCACGTGCATTAATTATATTAATCTCTTTATAATAGAGTTGATAAAAAGGGAATGATCCACCATTTGAAGTGTGGATACCGTACGCCAAGACTCGTCCTCCAAAACCGACTAGCCTAAGAGATTCAGAAAAAATAGAAAGTTGGCCCGTACATTCAATTATCAAATCGGCACCGCGACCAGCAGTAAGTCTTTTAATACCTGCTTCAGCTTCCTGTCCTGATCTAAAAACTGCATCGGCTCCTAAAGTTTCGGCTATCTCATGCTTCCAAGAGCTGCTGGTCACACAAATAACTAGCCGGGCTCCGCTTAGCTTGGCAAGCTGCATATGTAAAAGCCCAGTTACACCAACACCCATAATTACAACAACTTCATCTTTGACAATTTTTGCTCGTCTCTGCGCATGCATACAAGTTGTTAAGACCTGGATGAGTGACGCATCTTGATCATTCACAGAATCCGGTAAACCATAAATATTACTAGCCGGCACTGCAACAAATTCTCCGAAACCGCCTTGTTTATCACGCCCCAGTAGGATGCCGTTATGGCAAAGATTTGTCGCGCTATTTTTGCAATAGAAACAATTGCCACAAAATAGAACTGGATCTACAATTACTCGAGAATTCTTTATTTCTATCCCATCGGGTCGTTCCACAATGCTTCCAACTATCTCATGACCCATAACCAATGGATAACTGGTTTTAATTTGACCTTCAAAAATTTTTAAGTCTGTTCCACAAATTCCCCCATAGCTAACTTTCAGCAACACTTCATTCTCTTGCCTGTTGGGGAGATCTATTTGGCTTGCCTCTATTGTATGAGGGGCCGTCAATGTCATCGCTTTCAAAATTCTCTCCCAGGTCCTTGATTACTCATTAAACTTAGGGCTTAGTGGCAAATAAATAGATCCGAAACGCTTAGCAGTTGTGTCTAATTTTCTCAATGAAAACTGAACTGATATCTTCCGATATTAGACACTTTACTTTTCGATATGAACATCCATTAGAAACGGTTCATTTTCCATCGCAATTTCGTTTTCTACTAAATTACCACATCCAGGGCATACAAACTGGCGAAATTTTGGCACATCGTCGATAAAACGATCAGGCTCACCAATTAATGGATTTGAGGCGGAAACATGATGCTCGACTTGGATACAGTGCTCTTTATAGTTTTCACCCAACGATCCAATCTCTGTATCACATTTGGAACAACAGTATACCGATGAAGAATCTCCAGCTCTCAGATTGATATTTTGTGTGACTTCTATCAGAAGATCACCGTTTGCTTTTTTGGCTTTTCTTGAATGACCTTTCAATCGGGAAGTTCGTATTTCAGCCCTAAGGTTTACGGTAGCAATTTGATCAATCTCTCGAGTATCTTCATCTATTACCACGCCATAAATCTCTCGAGCACCTTTGATTGACACCGAGAAATTTTCGATATCATCCTTAATCTGGGCTAAATCCCTATCTAAGGGATCACCAAATCCTCCAGCTGCACTGCAAACCACAGAATAAACATCAGAGACTGTTTGTTCAAAATTAACTTGACGAAGCTGAAGCACCACCGGTTCTCCATTAACTTCTGATATATCATCAATCAATCTCTTAGACTCCATCCTTTCTTGAATATCCGAATTCCTGATGTACTTATACTCATTGGTCGTTCCCGGGTATCCACCCATCATTCCCGTGGATGTGGGGGTAGCATTCCCTGACGAAAGTGTATCTTGCGTAATCAATGGTGTATTGTGCGGGATAAAGCAACTTTCCGCAGATAACCCACCTCGAAATTTTCCTGCCCCACCTGAATCAGTCACTTCCTTTCTGTAGAGAAACAACACCGGGAAATCTTGCTCTGTATGCTCAATATTTGGCATTTTACATATAGGTGTTCGGGCTTGCCCCCCAGTTGAGATACCATCTGCATGCGAAAAGGCTCCTATGGCTCCTCCGATAGGATCAACTAATATATAACCATATTTTTCGCCCCACTGATCAATTCCTCTAAATATTGTCGCCGGCCATTGGCTTGTTCCACCGATACAGATAATATCATCCCGCATTTTTTTATCGCTATATATCATTTTTGATAAGGCGTTGTAGGTAGGATATAAAGATATCTCCATAGCTTGCACCGGCGCGGTAGAAACTGAAGCAGGATGTCGCGCACATGTAAATGTTCCCAGCGTTGGATCGAAATCAATATGCCTTAGTGCACCTCCAGGTGCAAAGTTTTGATCCCAGCAGAGTAGCTGATTAATAGCAACTATCTGAGATCCTCTCCAACCTGAATATGTAGCATTCATCGCGCCATCTTGCGGTGCTGTGCCTTCGTTTTCAAAAATAAGACGACTACCTTTTTTTGTTATGGTGAGCACCACTCGATAAGTTCTTCGATCCCCTGGTCTGCAACATTCAACATAAGTTCGATCTTTCCAAACTCCGTCAGGAAGCCGTGCCATTTTTTCAAGATAGCTTTTTTCGCTATCTGAAATAATTTTTTTCATCACTCCTTTAACAGTAGTTGGTCCATACCGCTTAATCAGCTCTAACATTCTTGCACGTGCAGCGGTATTTCCAACCATCTGGGCACGGAAATCTAATGCCACCATTTCTGGCTTTCGGGAAGATCGGAGGTACACTTCTTCGACATCTTTCCGAATTTCCAAATTTTCAATAATCTTGATAGGCGGTAAACTGATACCTTCATCAAATGCCGATTCGGCAGCAGGGCAAAAACTCCCAGGAGTTATGCCACCAAGGTCATATTGATGTAAACAATTCGTTATCCAGGCAAATAATTCTCCTTCCCAAAAGACTGGACATATGAGCATCACATCTTGTTGATGGGGTGCACCAACCCAAGGATCATTTGCTAAAAACATGTCTCCATCAGCAATGCCAGGATTATCGCTTCGATATTGAAGAATCCATTTAACTTGTGTATCCGCTACACCCGACATGTATTGCATGTAAGGGCCAACATAAACGAATTCTGCATCTTCAGTCATGATTGTAGGATTTAGATCCAACGCATACATCGCAATCGGAGACCCTGAAATTCGTTGTATGTTGCCCCCATGTTCTTCGTTTATATTCCAAAGAGCATGTCGTATAACTTCAAAAGTTATTGGATCAACGTCCGTATCATAGGTAGAGTGCAATTGTAAATTACTGGAATATTTGAGCGTCTCACCCGGTACATAAGGATTCGTCATCCCGTCAAATAATTCGTTAGGTAATTTTGAAATCTTTTCCATTTCAGTTTCTGGCATGAATTGAGCCTCGCTTTTACTCACTTATTAAATTGATCTCAAAGTTTCCATAAGCGTCAACTTCTCCGATTCTTCCTGGGTGAATCACCACCGTTGTATTCGAAGTTTCTACGATAGCAGGTCCCATGATTTTGTTGCCTGGTTGTAAGTGCTCACCCACATACGTCTGTGTATCCACAGGCTTAGCAAGCTCCGACCAATAAACTGGTCGTACTTGACCAAGAGCATCATCAATGATTTCCCCACTTAAATTTATTGATCGCCGCACATCAGGCTTTAGCGTTTCTGCTGTACCTCTGACTCTGAAAGTGACTGCTTCAAGCCGCGCCCATGGCAACGATGCACCTTTGCCATAGATAAGTTCATAATTCGCAAAAAAATCATCCTGAAGCTTAGCTAAGTCGTCAACATTCAATGAGTCGGATTTTATAGCTATTTCGACCTCGTTAATCTGGCCTTTATGACGCATATCAAGAGAAAATTGAATCTGTTGATCTCCTCTGGAAATGCCTTCCTCCTCTAACTGACGATGTACGCGATCCCTAAGATTTCGAAAACGACTGTTGATTGTCTCTGGATCAAATGGTGAAACCATTATTTCGACTTGTTCCGCAATATGAAGAACATTAGCGGAAGCCGCGCCGAACCCACACCAAGTTGAAGCAATATTACCTTGTGGCACTATCACTTTTTGCACACCTAACTCAAATGCAAAAATACCCGCATGCATAGGTCCTGCTCCACCAAAAGCAAATAATATAAAATCTCGAGGATCGAATCCTTTCTGGATAGTCATTCGTCTAATCAAATCTGCCATTTGAAATTCCGAAATCTTTACTATCCCTGCAGCCGTCTCCATTAGACCTAAACCTAATTTATCCCCTATTTCTTCTATTGCTATTACAGCTTTTTCTCGATTTAACTTTATGGTTCCGTTCGCAAACGTATCGGCTGAAATGTAACCAAGGATTAAAGCTGCATCAGTTACCGTAGGAATGGTTCCTCCTTTGTCATAACACACCGGGCCTGGCACTGCTCCAGCACTGTCTGGTCCTACACGCAGTGATCCAGTCGTTGGATCTACACGCACTAAACTTCCACCACCATTACCTACTGCTTGAATATCAACCTTCGGTAGGAAGTATTCGTATTGATTTACATTACTTACATACGTAAAAGCTGGTTCACCATCCCAAATAGTATACCAAGAGTAATCTGTCCTGCAGGAAAGA
>CAYFJI010000086.1:0-7985 GCA_964343365.1 uncultured Acidiferrobacteraceae bacterium | reverse complement strand
TCCAGGCCTCGTCAGCTGCGGCGGTTATGGAAGCCGAACGGCAAATAACTGAAATCCTACAGCGCAGGCATGGAATTAAACCGGGTCAACCAGACGACTTCACAGTGCGGAATATTGCTCAAATGGTGGCTGCAAGAGCTCAATCTGAGCGCATTATGTCCATTTTATTGGCATCTGTAGCTGGAATTTCTCTCCTTGTTGGTGGTATCGGTATTATGAACATAATGCTCGTGTCTGTTACTGAGAGAACTCGTGAGATCGGCTTGCGAATGGCGGTTGGGGCAAGAAGCAAAGATATATTGTTTCAGTTTGTATTTGAGGCTGTTGTGGTTTCATTAATTGGAGGTCTGATCGGTATTACTATCGGTTTAGCTGGATCTATTGCGGTTGCAAGAATCGGGGATTGGCCTATAGTGGCTTCTCCCATGGCTGCTTTATTATCGATCGTTTTTGCTGCATTGGTTGGCATATTTTTTGGTTATTATCCAGCCTATAAAGCATCACGGCTTGACCCCATCACGGCGCTACGCCAAGAGTAAGGCAAGGTCTGCTATTCAGGCTAGTGGTTCAACTCCAGTGTGAAACAAATAATGGATTCTTACCAGGGCTATGCTGATAAAATGTCAGGAGTTCTAGCGAATCACTAGATTCTTCAAATATATTCTGGCCTTAGATTTTCAATAGGAATAAGATAGCCGTATGAGAAGAACACTGATCAGTCTTTGGGTCTTTTTTAAGTCCACAGATTCATAGCTAGCACAATTTACTAGAAAGCACTATTCTTAACTACCGCTTAATCCTCTAGTTATGATTAAAGTTATGGAAAACAATATTGTTCGATACGGACTTATCTCGACCGCCAAGATTGGTCTCAACGCCCATCTTCCTGCTTCTCATGAATCAAAAATTTCAGAAATAGTCTCAATCTCATCACGCACTGCTAAAAAAGCAGAAGCGGTAGCAACTGAGCATGGTCTAAGTCGATGGTATGCATCATATGAAGAACAGCTTGCTGATTCCGAAATAGATGCTGTAATCAATCCACTACCAAACAGTATGCACTGCGAATGGACTATCAAGGCTGCAGAGGCAGGAAAGCACATTTTATGTGAAAAACCATTAGCAGTATCAACAAAAGAATGTCAACGAATGATCGATGCAGCTAACCACAACAATGTTGTCCTTGTAGAGGCTTTCACGCATAGATGGAACCCGCACTTACGTAAGGCGCGACAGCTTATTTCTGATGGTGCGCTTGGAAGAGTTGTAACTGTCGATGCCGCACTATGCTTTAATGCTAAACCTGACAACAATGTTCGCTATTCAAGGGCACTGGGAGGTGGCGCGTTATGGGATGCTGGCTGTTATGCGGTGTATGCCGCTCGATTTGTTTTATCAGAGGAACCAATCCGAGTCCGTGGGGCCGCATATGATTCAGGACACTGGGGTGTCGATACGACTTTCTCTGGCATTATCGAATTTGCTAGTGGTACGATTGCGAATGTGACCGGTAGTATGGATCAGCCATTTCGGTGTCAGATCTCGATCGATGGAAGCCAAGGAAGAATAGAGATCCCTTCTATGTTTGACGATTCAGGACCTATCATCATTAAGACCGGCGATAGCCAAAATGAGCAGGTCATCGCCACGCCTGCCCCTAACCGATTCACTGTTCAGCTCGATGAATTCTCTCAATGTGTCCTCACAGGCAAGTCTCCTGATTTTCCAGCCGACGATGCCCTTCGAAATACTGCTGTTATTGAGGCGATGTATAAGTCCGCATACTCAGGTGAGGCGGTAAATTTTAGCCCTTAAAGCAATAAACAGGCCATCAGAATCCAAACGCATGGTAGCTCTGATCAGATGACCGTAAAAGAAAACCAATGTCGTATGGTAGATGCTGAAATCTGGGTCGATGCCGATGCCTGCCCGAATGCGATCAAAGAAATCCTTTATCGAGTTGCCGAACGGATGCCCGTGATGGTAACTTTGGTGGCTAACCAAGCGCTTCAAATACCCAGATCGCTATATATTCGGACCGTACAGGTGCCGTCTGGCTTTGATGTGGCAGATAACTACATCGTAGAGAAGTCAAAAACTGGTGATCTGGTGGTTACAGCAGATATCCCCCTCGCGGCCGAACTGATCGCTCGAGGCCGAATTGTTTTAAACCCTCGTGGCGAGCTCTATAGTGAAGATAATATCCGAGAGCGGCTGAATATGCGCGATTTTTTAGACACACTAAGAGGTGGTGGTGTGACGACGGGAGGACCCACACCATTCAGTCAAGCGGATCGAATGGCCTTTGCTAATCAGTTGGACCGGTTACTCGCAAGAAAAAAACAAGAAGAAAAAGAATTGTTGGATCAATAGGAGTGTCAAGACTGCAGGTAGATCATAATCTCACCCCAGAGCCTGTACAAACATTCTCTAATCACCGCCAACTCGTGACGTTGGTAAAAATAGCAGGTAATTAGGATCTAAATGGATTAGTCTTTTGAGCACTTTTTTAAGAAAAATCCCAGTTGCGATATTTATATGTTTAACTTAATCTCAGATATAGAGACTAGTACAAACTTCAGTCTTTTTATACAATCATTAAGAAGATCACGCACATTTCGTTAAAATTTATAACTCTCTGATTATTATCTGTGTTGTCAAATATTGGATCTTGGACAGACTGGACTCTTATCCAGTGAGTTGTATGTCCTTCGAAGAAATTCTTTTATATTCGATAGCCCCAAACCAAAGTAATCTAGATACTTCGTGGTTACTTCTTTGATTACATGAAACATGCCATTTTCATCATACATAAGTCTCATTAAGAACCATAGTCATCTACTCTGGTTTGGATTCCTGTTATCATTCTCTTCCAGCTTCGGGCAAACATACTTTATAGGTGTATTTGGACCTTCTATCCAAACTGAATTTGGGTTAACTCACACGATGTGGGGTACTATTTATCTTGTAGGCACTTTAAGTAGCGCCATCGTGTTACTCTGGACCGGAAGTCTGATTGATCGGTTTCAGCTTTCTTCATATACTCTAATTGTCGGTGTATCCCTCATCGTGGCTTGTTTGGTTACTTCGCTTTCATCAGGTGTCACATCCCTTATTATTGCAATCTTTCTTCTAAGGCAATTTGGACAAGCACTCGCTCCTCATATTGCCGCAACTACTATGGCTCGAAATTTTGCAGCAGAAAGAGGTCGAGCGCTCGCCATAGCGACGATGGGCTCAGCAACTGGAGAAGCTTTCCTTCCTTTTCTAGCTGTTGTGGCTATTTCTTTAGTAGGGTGGCGATGGACATACGCGAGTAGCGCTATCTTTCTAGGTATTGTTCTAGTACCACTCTCTCTCTATTTGCTTAGTAAAGCTCGTGGTAGGTTACTCTATCACGACGTTTATAATAAGAAAGATAGAATCACTAATCGTAGCATCAGATCCTGGACGAGGTCTGAAGTGCTACGTGACGCTCGATTTTATTTGTTAGTTCCCGGATACCTTGCGCCATCGATAGTAACAACAGCGTTATTTCTCCATCATCTTACTCTTGCAGATGCTAAGGATTGGTCCTATATATGGGTCACGGGAAACTATATTGTCTATGCTATAAGTGTAGTTGTTACGGCCTTAGTTTCTGGACCGTTGATCGATTATTTTAGGGCTGTGCGTCTGATGCCGTTGTCATTAATACCGCTAATATTTGCACTACTCTTAATAGCGCTCTTTGATAATCATCAAATTGTAGTACCTTACATGATGATGCTCGGTGTTAGTGCGGGTCTTGCACACACTGCGGCAGCTGCAATGTGGCCAGAATTGTATGGACTCAAGAACCTAGGCGCTATAAAAACTCTTGGTGTTATTTTAATGGTTTTCGGTTCAGCCCTTGGCCCGGTGACTTTGGGCGCATTAATAGATATTGGATCATCAATCGAAACTATATGCGTTTTATTTGCTATTTATTCATTCCTTGGTGGAATTCTGATGTACATAGCCTTTCGTAATTAAAAAGCAATCGGATCTCATAGTTCACTTTCTGTTATCAATAATTATGAACTCTGATTCTGCCGTCGACTACCAGCGTCTGAGCCCAGATAAAGTACTAAACGCAGTGGAGCAAGGGGGATATCGTTGCGATGGCCATCTGCTTGCATTGAATAGTTATGAAAATCGCGTCTATAGAGTAGGTCTTGAAAATAATACATCAATTATAGTTAAGTTCTATCGCCCGGAACGGTGGAACAACTCTGCAATTTTAGAAGAGCATGAATTTGCTAACGAACTTGTAGATAACGAAGTCCCAGTAATCGCTCCTATTCCTGATCAATATGGTGATACTCTCCGTCACTATGAATCATATCGTTTTGCAATTTTTAAAAATTGGGGTGGGCGAGCTCCTGATCTAGAGAATTCTAATCACCTTGAAAGTCTTGGACGGTGTCTTGGAAGAATTCATGTAGTCGGTAAATCAAAGCTATTCCATTCACGTCCAACTTTGACCCCAGAATACTTTGGCGTTGAATCATACATTTTTCTACTCGAAAACGATTTTATTCCGGATGATCTTAAGGTAGCGTATCAGTCGCTTGCTGAACATCTAATGCAGCTCGTTTCTTTCTGTTACGAGCGAGCAGGTAATATTTCAGTATTGAGACTGCATGGAGATTGCCACGCGGGAAATGTACTTTGGACTGATGAAGGCCCACATTTTGTAGATTTGGACGATTCCAGAAACGGCCCTGCAATACAAGATTTGTGGATGCTGTTACCAGGAGGCCGAGATGACCAGGAGCGATGTTTGGCAAGGTTGCTTAACGGCTATACACAATTTTGTGATTTCAATCCTTTGGAGTTACACCTAATTGAAGCGCTTCGCACGATAAGAATAATCCATTACTATGCTTGGATTGGGAGACGCTGGAATGACCCAGCTTTTCCGAATGCATATCCCTGGTTCAATACCCAACAGTGTTGGGAAGATCACATATTAAGCTTAAGAGAACAGATCGCTCTAATGCAAGAACACCCTCTATCTTTAATCTAGATCGATTCTCCTAATTTCAGGCATTAGGTCATGCGGCTTATTTTTTGCACTGCCTTTGCGATAACTATTCAGTTGATTACATTCATCATAAACACACCGCCAATTACAAGTATTGCGGCACTTATCCGTATTTTTCCAAACGATTCTTTGAGCGCTACGACTCCGATAACGATTCCTATTAAGACACTTGTTTCCCGCAGGGTGGATACCATTGCCATTGAATTATTGCGCATTGCATAGATTACGATTCCATAGGCCGTTGCTGTAGCAATACCACCCACTAAGATAACTAATCGATATTCAATACAGTACTGAAGGGTTTCTTTTAAGTTCTTACGTCGTAAGAAAGTAAGAATGAGGCTAAATGTTACACCTGTAAGGATAAAAAGCCAGCTAATGTAAGACATCGGATTAACGGAATGTCGGACTCCTAATCCATCCATGATGGTATATGCAGCAATCATAAAACCTGCGCTTAGACTCAGCACCAGTGGTCGGTGGTCTTGGTATCGAGAAATACTGTTATTGAAGCTTAGCAGCATTATGCCACTACATGTTATTAAGATTCCGAATAGTGTTAGGAACGGGAGGGTTTCCCTCAGTAATAGGAAGCTTATTATTGTAACTAAAACCGGTGCAGTACCACGTGCGATTGGATATACCTGGCTCAGATCTCCAGTACGGTACGCTTTACCAAGTAATCCAATATATGCCCAGTGGATTACTACTGATGCGATGAGATATGGTAGGGATTCAGAGTTAGGGAGGGGGACTCGAAATATTATCGGAACAGCGATGATCGCTGCGACAGTGTGGAAGGCGGCGATGGAAAGCGTAGTATCTAATCCTTTCTTTGCGAAAGCATTCCAAGACGCATGCAAAAAAGCCGACAACAAAATAAGGATTACAATCGTGGCGCTCATCATTCGTTGCAGAGAAGGAAATTCTTCATATTAATTTACGTCCTTGAGTTTTAGATCGGTTGTAGAGTCTATCTTTAAAGATAGACAATGATGAAAAAATCGAGGTTAGGTCCAGACTGTTGATCTTCGATTTGGGAGTTTGTTGATCGTAATGGTAGGGAGAGGCCAGCATCAAAGGAAATACTGTGTTTTTTTCTAAAAAGTGTACTTTTGCTCGAGTTTATAGCATATTTAAATTGGAAAATTTGTTCCAGTATTAGACCAGTATGCCGAAGTTAGTTTAGTGGATAACCCAATCTAGGATAGTAAACCTTTCAATCGTTGCAAGCTAACCAACTAAAAGTATTGATTGAGTGTTTGTTTCTATTGGAAGAAAAACATACTTCTGTTTGATATAAGTTATTATCTATAATCAAATTTACTTAAAACAAAAGGTTAGTATGTGAATGGTAAAAATAGTCAGATTTCATAAGACGGGAGGTCCGAATGTTCTTCAGATAGATGACTGTTCGCTGGATTCACCAGGGCCTGATGAAGTAACTGTAAGAGTGAAAGCATTCGGAATTAATCGTTCAGAATGCATGCTGAGAAACGGCTCCTATATTTTCCAACCAGTTACTCCTTGCCGGATCGGATTTGAGGGCACTGGTACTATTGAATCTGTTGGTAATAATGTTACTGCGCATGATGTTGGAGATGATGTTTCGATTATTCCCTTTGCTGTTGCCAACGAACATGGCTTTTGGCAATCAATGCCAAAAGATCATGGGACTTATGGTGAGATCACTACTGTGCCAGTATCGGCAGTTATCAAGATACCCAAGACAGTTTCAACGGTTATTAATGCTGCAGCTTGGCACCAATACCTTACTGCCTGGGGAGGACTTATGTATTATGGATGTATAACTCCAGATGATATTGTTTTAGTTACAGCAGCCAGTAGTAGCGCAGCAATAGGTGGTATACATTTGGCGAAAGAGAGGGGTGCAATGGTTATTGCTGTAACAACTTCACCTGAAAAAATCGATAAGATTAGTTCTATCGGAGCAGACCATGTGTTTTTATTAAATGATGTTTCTTTCAAGCAAGAAGTCTATAGGGTAACGGAAGGAAAAGGCGTCACTTTAATTTACGATCCAATTGCAGGGAATTTAACCAACACTATAATTGATGTTGCTGCGCCTGAAGCAAGAATTATATGTTATGGCAATCTGGATCGTTATGACAGTTGTTTTCCTGCCCATAACGCGCTGAAAAAGAGAATTTCAATCAAGTTCTATAGTTGGGGTGACATAGCGCGACGCCCTAAGGAATTAAGAGAAGCTCATAGTTATGTGTACTCTAATTTGAGCAAGGGTGTTTTTAATCCTATCATTGATACAATATTCTATGGCTTAGAATCTTGCATCGCGGCGCATGAGCGAATGGAGGCTAACTCTCAGGTTGGGAAAATTGTGGTTAAGATATAGTTGATCTTAGATAATATATTTTCCAAAAAAAAATATAAGAGAAATAATGATTAGATAGTAGATGCCTCGTAAAAGAGTTTGGGTTTGATGTTTAATTAACTCACCAAAGAAAAAAATTTATCTCGCTAATCCAGCAATCGAGGGCTATCGGTGACGATTGATTGGAGCCGGTTTTCAAGAAATAATTTTGCACGGGCGCTGTCGTTCACTGTTGATACGGCAAATTGTATAGAAGAACTTTGAATAATACTTAAGTCGCTGTTTTTAATGAATTCCTTTAAAGTAAGTATTTTTTCACCTTTAAACTCACCTGAAAACCAAGCGCTAATATCTAAACTATTTAAATATGTAAGCCATTGTAAGGTAACATAGCCTTCTGCATTTGTAAGCCGATGTAAGTCGTCGTCATAAAAAATTACCAGTTGTCCGTCGCTATTTAACCTAACATCAGTTTCAATCCATGTGGCTCCTAATTCTTTGGTTTTTTGCAATGATGTCCTAGTGTTTTCTGGGGCAAACATTGAGTCGCCCTCGGTGCGCAAT
>CAYFJI010000085.1:0-8001 GCA_964343365.1 uncultured Acidiferrobacteraceae bacterium | reverse complement strand
CATTGCATTTTGTTCAGTATTAATAGCCGCCATATCAAGTAAGTAGGATTCTTTTTGTGAAATAGAATTCATCAGAATCATAGTAGCGGCACCCATTACATCCCCTTCGCTAGCAACAGGAATCTTCTCCTGATCCTCAAGCCATGAAAAAGCAAATCCAGGATGTATATTCAATTCTTTTTGGAATATCGGCCAATCACTTACAGCCAAAGCTGTATAACCATGATCTCCTGAAAAATCTTTAAGGGCGGCGTATACTGAAGCGCTCATATTTAGGTCAGCTTCAGATACTAAGACTCTATTGTTTGTTCTTTTTTTGATGGCCTCAGTAATTTTCTTAACTCGAACAGGATCAATGCCCTTTACTCTATCCAATATTTCTTTCAGTTCATGATGGAAAACTTTCAGTCCTATTGAATCAGAGATTCGTCGTTCATCAAAAGTAAAATTATAGAATGTTGGAGCTATGCCGCCTACCAAAGCAACAGTTCCATTTTTTAGTGATTTTTTCGCCCGAAGCGCTGAGATAGTTATTTTAAGACGATCACGTAACCATGAATGTTTCGTTGAGCCGTAAAACCATTTGTATTTAATAGCGTCATCCTTGAGATATCGCTTAATGATGCTAGCACTCATATCAATTGAAACAAAGCCATTCAATAAAATTGCTCCTTCAGTAGTTGGCTCGGGATGAGTCCAAAGACCAAGAGGAACACCATACTTAGCGACACTGCGAACAATGTCTCCCATCAGGAAAGTTGCATGATGTAGTATGAGAAAATCTACTCCTTGAGATATCATTTTTTCAATTTCAGTCTCTGCCTGTTTCGCTGAAACGATTGGACTGTCGGATGAAATTAGATTAAATTCAAGCTCGTCACTAAGCTCGCTTAATCCCTGGATGGATTCATTAAATAAATTATATTCTTCTGCGTAATAAGTTTCCAGATGCGCTCCCAGATAACCTATAGTTACCTGACTACTTGTATGTTCCATTTATTTACCCTTAAATTTAATTTTCTAAAAGCAGCACTAATTGTCTAGATCCAAAAATTGTTACTGTTCTCAAATAGATAAACATAATATCCAATTTATTTGAAATTTATTAATTGTTATTTAGATCATAACCAAAATCATAAATGAAAATATGGTGCAGAGCTTGGAGCTATCCAAAGCTTCCTAATTTCATGATCTGTTTTTAAAAGTGATATAGAGAATCCGGCCATTTCTTGCGTTGTAACCATTTCTCCGACTAAAGGCTTAAATATAGAAATGTTTTGTTTCGCTAGAAAATTCGAAACTTCTTTATAAATAATTAATAACTCCATCAATGTAGTTCCACCACTACCATTTACCATTACTATCACATTATCTCCTGAGACAAATGGAAGGTCCTCCACAATAATTTCCATCATCTCGGTAACTATTTCCTGAATAGGGCCAATTTTTTTACGTCCTAAACCAGGCTCTCCATGAACTCCCATACCTATAAATATTTGGTCTTCCTCTAACTCAAACATGGGATTTCCCGTTAGTGGTGATATACCTGGTGATACAGCCACACCTAAAGTTCGTGTTGAATCACGTACAAGCCTTCCTAGATCAAAAAGCGTATCAATATCTTGGCCTTCCTCTGCCCCGGCACCCAGAATTTTGTAGATAAAAGTTGTCCCCGGAGCGCCGCGTCTTTCTTCCTCTTCTCCCTTTGGGGCTGATGATACATCATCATACATCAGAAGAGCCTTTACATTAATTCCCAAATTCAAAGCATCTTCAACCGCAACATTTGCATTAATAATATCGCCAGAATGACTCGATACCAGCAATAAAACCCCTGCTTTGTTATCAACAGTCTTGATACCTTCGAGAATTAATTCAGGTGTTGGAGCTGCAAAAATTTCACCAACTATATTTCCGTCAAGTACTCCGTCCCCAATCCACCCCATTGCAATGGGCTCGTGCCCCGAACCATTACCGATAATCAGTGCTACCTTATCTGATGATTTTTGTTTTTTACGGAGGATGATCCTGGGATTAGATGCGAGCCTCACACGGTCGCCATGAGCGGCTACATATCCTTGCAACATGTCATCAACAATAGATTCAACAGAGTTGATCAATTTTTTCATGTGCTGGATCTCAAAACGTGTTCCAATATTTCGAATATGTAGGTGACAGAATTCGCCCCTGGATCAATAGTTCCTATACCTCTATTTTCTACATAACGACCCCGACCCCTCTTTGCCGGTAGGTTTTTCGTGTTCGATTTTCCTTCTTTCGCGTTTTTTACCATCTGTTCTACCGCTGTCAATAAATCAGTATCATCATCAATTTTTTCCAATGCGACATAAGCTGGATACAATGCATCTAACATCGTTTTATCGCCTAATTGACTCCTTCCTAGTTTTTTTATCCGTTCGATTGAGTTAAATAGTCCAATTTTAAATTCAGGGACACCAACACGTTGCATTTTTGTACCAGCCTCGGCCAATTCTTTGAAAAGTGATGAAAAAAGTAATCCAGATGCCCCTCCGGTACCAGCTGCGAGTCCTGCTCCCGCCATGCTTAAAAGCGTGTCTGGATCATTGCATTCCAAGTTGTTTTTGATTCTATTATTAGCTTCAGTAAAGCCTCGCTTCATTGCGGTACCATGATCTCCATCACCCACTAAACTATCTAAACGGTTTAATTCAACCTCTTCTTCAGCAAATTTTTGCTTTAATGCAGCAATCCAAATTCTTATATTAGCTGTATCCAGCAGTTTTCTCCTTTAAAAAGGCAAGCCCTCTTCTGGCAGCATCCGTTGGATCATTTTCTATATTTCTCCAAATATTTAAATCCGGACTGACTTCTACCTCTGATTTGATGAACATTTCCATGGTGAGCCATTTGTCATATCCTATTTTGGAAAGACCAGCAAAGATCTCATCCCACGGAGTATGCCCAGAACCAGGTACTCCTCGATCATTTTCAACGCAATGGAAATGGACTAATTGATCTCCAGTATTGATCAAAGCTTCCCTAATATTTTTTTCCTCCATATTCATATGGAAGGCATCTAATAAAACGCCAATTTTTGGTGAGTTGATCAATCGAGCTAACTCACAGGCTTCTTGAGCTGTATTCAATAAATCAGTTTCAAAGCGATTGATTGCCTCTAGCCCAAGGGTTACATCGCTATTGTTTAGGCCAGTTTCAATTTTACATAAACTATCCGCTGAACGTTTCATTCGATCCGTTTTTTTTCCAGGTTGAAAATGACCCCAAGGTGCATATAAAACTCCTGACAATAATTTAGAGCCTAAACCGCAAGTAGCATCGATTGCCCAATTTAGGTATTCGATGCCCCGCTTTCGTGTGGACGCATCCTCACTAGCAATGTCATCAGATTTGGCTAAACCAGTTGTACATGTAACCTCAAGTCCATAAAACTCAATAATCTTTCGAAGATTACTAATCTTCTCATCAGTCATACCTAACAAAGAAATTTCGACCCCATCGAATCCAAGCTTTGCTGCAGTCTCGATGTATTTATCGACATTTTCAGACCATTGTGACATCCATACTGCGATATGCACGCCGTATTTCATAAAAACCTTTTTCTTATGATTCAGTTACAGATTCAAATACTATCATGTTTCATTGGTTTTTAGACAGACGTTTTAAATTGTCATTACCAGCATTAAAACTGTTCGAATTTAGGCCCTCTTTAACGATTTCTTTCAAAGAATATATTCTACTTTTTTATATTTTCCCCCTTTACCTAATTTACTGATTGTGTTAAACCTTTAACCCGAATGATTAAGACGTGCTCGAAATCTACTGGTGCTTCATGACAGAATTATTGCTCAAAAATCTAGTAAAAAAATTCGATGACGTCACGGCCGTAAACGATTTTTCTTTAACGATTCCAACTGGTGGCTTCGTAGCATTACTCGGTTATTCAGGCTGCGGTAAAACTACTACTCTGCGAATGATAGCGGGATTAGAAGAGCCAACAAGTGGAGATATTCTGATCGATGGACAATCGATCCGTCATTTGGCACCAAACCATAGAAACATTGGTATGATTTTTCAACGGTATGTTTTGTTCCCTCATATGAATGTTGAAAAAAATGTGGGGTTCGGGCTTCGAATGACTGGAGTGTCAAAAAACGAAATTCGAGAGCGAACCAAAGAAGCATTAGCTACAGTCCAACTTTCTGGATATGAAAAACGTTTTCCCAGTCAACTGTCGGGAGGCCAACAACAAAGAGTAGCTATAGCTCGAACGCTTATCACAAAACCCAAATTATTGTTAATGGATGAACCTCTGTCTAATTTGGATGCAAAACTTCGGGAAGAAATGCGAGCATTCATAACAGAACTCCAAAAATCGTTGAACATTACAACGCTGTTTGTAACGCACGATCAAATTGAAGCTATAGAACTTGCTGATCATATCGGGGTAATGTTTGCTGGCGAAATGGTTCAGTATGGAACTCCCGAGGAAATTTTTAACCATCCAAAAAATCCTGAAATCGCAGATTTCATGGGCACAACCAATCTTATCCATGGTGTTGTTCACTCCAACAAGGATAATAGGGTAAGTGTGGCTATAGGCAACGAGATCATTCAATTAAACAAATCCTCAAATAAAGAAAAATGGGAAGAAGTTACAATGACTATCAGGCCCGAACACATGGAATTTTTTGTTGAAGGTGACCCTAATCTCCCGACTGGAAATACACTAGTAGGCACAATTGAAGAGGCAGTCTACCATGGCGGTACGGTCAGCTATTATATAAAAGCTGGGGATCTGAAACTTCAGTCTACACAGCGATCTACCGTGACATTCTCAGAATCTAGCAAAGTTTTGATACATTTACCCCCGGAACATTTATGGATTTTTCCAGATTAGATTACATTAAATTAAGAAATATTGAAAAATAGCAACAACTTATTAATATTTAAAAACCTTAAAAAAAGGAGGAAGCAATGAAGTATTTTTATAGCGCCTTATTAGCTTTAATGCTAATGGCATCGACCGCTGTAACTCACGGAGGAGATGCGGCTTCATTTCGAAGTTCATTTCTTGCGGGAGACTTAAATTATGATGACGTGTTGGCTCAGGCAGCCGAAGAAGGTGAAGTCAATTGGTTTTTTTGGGGAGGCAGTCAAGCTTTGAATACTTGGGTTGAAAATTCTGTCAGCCCAGCACTAGCGGAATTGGGAATTGAGCTCAATGTCACTCATATCACCAATACCAGAGATGCGGTTGATTTAGCATTAGCAGAGCAGGCAACTGGTAAAGGTATCGGTGAAGGTTCAGTTGATGCCATCTGGATTAATGGCGAAAACTTTTATACATTGGCAAAAAACGATCTTTTGTTTGGGTCCTTTGCTCAATTATTGCCTAGCTCGCAGTACTTGTTTTGGGATCCATCTGATCCTAGATCTGGAGCAAATCTATTCGATTTTGGATTCCCAACAGAGTCTCGGGAAATGCCGTGGGGAGCGGGCCAATATATTTGTTACATAGACACCAGCCGATTGAGCAGAACAGATGCACCATCCACGTTTGCCGATTTGGAAGCATGGCTTGAAAATAGCCCTGGACGTTTTACTTACATTGCGCCGCCTCATTTTAACGGAAACACTTTCGTGCAAGAAGTAATGTACGCTCATAATCCCGACGGGACAGGTCATGAACCATTTATGAGTAGTGCTGAATCTCTAGGAGCAGATGAAATATCACGCCTCTTAACACCTGGTTTTGAATATCTAAAGAGAATCGAACCAAATCTACTGGGCGGCTCTGACCCGGTTTATCCTAAAGATCAAAATGTAAACGAGACACTGATCGCATCTGGAGAAGTGGACATGGCGTGCCGTTTCGGCACTTCTGCAGTACACACTGGTATCAGTAACGGTACGTTACCACCGACTACGGAAAACCATATTTTTCCGGCTGGTTATATGATCGGAAACAAAAATTTTATTGGAATACCGGGTAATGCTCCTAATCCTGGTGCAGCACTAGTGCTAGCAAATGTCCTTGCTTCACCAGATAGTCAGATAAGTCGCCTTGAATCAATCGGCTATGAAATTGGAATCGATGCTCCTAAATTAAGTTCCACCGATCTACAAAGAGTTGCCGATGGCATGCCACCACTTTACGGCGTGACTCTAGAGGAACTAGGCAATAATAAGGTGCCGGATACCAATGCTTCCTTGGTTGACATAATTGAGGGCGTCTGGCTTCAGTATATAGAGCGAGGGGATACTAGATCAGTTGCAGAAATAGTAGCCGACGTATACAACTCAAAATACTAACATTTGCAAGTTCTTATTAAAGACGGGGGTTGATTTTAGCCCCCGTCAATTTGACGAACAGTTCCCGAATGCTTGAAAAGATCTAACCGAAGTTTTAGAACAAACATTTATACTAAAGATGACAGCGGACACACAAACGTTGGAAACTAATCAGGCTCAGTTATTATGGAGACGATCATTTATTAAACGATTGTATGTCCCACTCATGCTGTTACCCGCTTCATTAGTATTTTTAGTTTTATTTATGGGTGCATTAATAATGGCTTTCCTACAAAGTCTTGGTTACGCGCCGATTTATGGGGTCAATGAATTTCCTACATTGAGTTACTACCGTGAGATGTTGGCTGATCCAGCGTTTCGCGTATCCATTGGTCTGACTTTTTACTACGCCCTCATTCCAACAATTTTAGGTACGATACTCAGTATTTATCTCGCGTTGGCGTTGAGAAAGAACTTTCGCGGGCGCACCAGTTTTCAGTACATTTACAAGCTGCCACTGATGATACCGTATCTAGTGGGAGTAGCTGTCGTAATAGAGCTATTTACTCAAGGGGGGATAATTGCTCGACTTTTCTATGCTGCTGGTTTCATCGATTTACCTTCTGACTTCCCAAGATTGCTGAAAACCGAGGCAGGATGGGGAATAATGACTGTATATCTTTGGAAACAAATCCCCTTCACTACTTTGATTGTATACTCGGTCCTAATGGGGCTCGGTAAAGAGTATGAAGAGGCAGCAGGAACACTTGGCGCAAATAAACGTCAAACGTTTCTATATGTGACACTACCTCAAATAATGCCAGGAATTGTTGCCGCAACTTTAATTGTCTTCCCCTTTAATTTTGGTTCATTTGAAGTGCCCTATATTTTAGGCGCCGACTTCCCTAATACCCTTCCTGTGCAAGCATGGAGAGTATTTGACGATGCGGATTACACTAGACGACTTGGAGCAATGGCAATTGTCATGACAATAAGTTTTATCTCTGGCATCATGCTATTAATCTATCTGATGTTATATAGGCGGTATGAACGAATCAGAGGGCGTCAGTAATGGGCTTTCTACAGAAGAATCAAAGCTACGATCGATTAGGAATAGATCGCTTATCTCCATACCAAAAATACTATCTTATTTTTGTAGGAATCGCTGTAATTGTACCCTTTATTCCAGTAATAATCCGGGCATTTTCGTTTAGTTGGTTTTGGCCTTCTATCCTACCTACAAAATGGTGGTGGGAAGCGAGAGAGAATGCGTGGCAGCCTCTTGGATGGGATTATATTTTTTCAGGACCATCTCAAGTTGGAGAGGCAATTTTTAATACGGTCTTTATCGCTATCATCGTCACTATCCTATGTACAGCAATAAGCCTTCCCGCAGCTCGAGTCATCGCATGGGAAAAATTCAGAGGTAAAAGTGCAGTAGAATTCTTCTTGCTAACTCCCTTAATCGTAGCGGATATAGCTATAGGTCTTGGTATACTGATAACGTTCCTCCAGTTAGGTTTAACTGGGGGTTATATCGGAATTATCCTTGCTCATTTAATACCGACTACACCTTACATGGTGCGTGTTCTTACATCAGTCTTTCAAGGGTTAAGTCGGGATTATGAAGAACAGGCGCGACTCCTTGGTGCTACCCCAATTAAGACACTTTGGCATGTAACAATGCCAATGATATTGCCAGGTATA
>CAYFJI010000084.1:0-8013 GCA_964343365.1 uncultured Acidiferrobacteraceae bacterium | reverse complement strand
CCCAATTCGTATACTTGAAACTAAGTCAGGATGGTCGCGAATTGAAGTACCAAGCGAAATAAATTTTTGGATATACTCAGAATACGTAAAGTTAGATGCAGGCAACCATAAAACAGTTCGACCGGATGTTCGAATAAGAACAAAACCATCTACAGATAAATCATCTGCTATTGTAGGCATACTACCTATTAACTCTTTGATTGAAGTCAAGAGTATCCAGGATGGATGGAGTCAAATACTCAAACCAGAATTAATTTCAATTTGGATTCCAACGCGCCACATACGACTTACATCGGAAAACGATAAAAGCTGGAATCAAAAATGGAATACCCTAAGCAAACTTAACACCAGTCAATCAGTCAAACAAAAGAAAAGTGAACCCGAAATTCTTGAGAATCTACCGCAACCTACGAAGTCAGATGTGCCACATACTACCGAAAAAAAGAGGACAGTAGCTCGAGAGGATATACAAAAAACTAATAATCTCTTTGTCTCTGCAGTAGTAAGTTCAAACTTTACAGAAATATTTGACGGGCCAACTGATCAAGGACAACTATTAACATTACTTGCTAAAGGCAAACCAGTCCAAATAATTAAAAAAACAGACGACTGGGCACGAGTTGAAGTACCCACAGGTCTTTATGTTTGGGTTTATGGGGATTTTCTAACTGAAACTGACGGTCGTTGGTTTATTAATAGTGATTCAGTGCGGGCTAGATCTCGACCATCAGTTGACCCCAACTCAAAAGTACTCGGAATCTTTCCTAAAGACTTTGAAGTTTTCTTCATAAGCCGCCAAGGGGAATGGAAGCGAATTAAATCAGTTGATCATGTTAGTGGATGGATTCGACTTGATAAAATTAAAATTCTTCAAACTGTAAAACAGTAGTTAAATACTAAAAGACAAATTATTTTTAATTTAAAATATTGGAAAACAGTTAATCTCATTATTTCACCCATTTACCCTCAACATAAGTTCCAATTACTCTGCCAGATACATTTGAGTACTCAGCAAACCAAGGCTTTCCTTGTTTCCAATCACCAAATACAACTGAACCATCAGCGAATGTATATGTTCCATCCCCATGCTGCTTCCCTTTGACAAACGTACCTGAATAAATATCACCGTTCGCAAATGTATGTACACCTTGTCCATCCATCTGGTTATCAACAAATTCTCCGACATAGCTACGCCCATCGGGATGAGTCCATGAACCATCCCCGTGTCTGTTTCCTTTTTGGTACTGCCCAGTAGTTATCGCGCCATTTCTTCCTTTATGAGTGCCCTGTCCATGCCATAATCCTTCAAACCATTCACCAGTGTATTCCTCCGCTCCATCATCAGAAACCCAACTTCCTATGCCTTGTGGAATCCCATCTACGATGTCGCCAGAAAATCTACCATCTTTATAAGACAAATCCGCAACACTAGTAGAGCACCAATTATAATTAACTGCATCTTCAATATCATAGGCTAACCCAGCCTCTACTAATGCTCTGCCAAGATCGATACTGTCAACATTTACATCTGCAATCAATCCGAATTTGTCTAAATCACGCCCAATATCTTGTAACTCAATTTCGTCTGCCTCCATCAAAAGCTTTGAAGTAAGAGTTTTCGCATCATTGGCTAATTGCTTTTCACGTTCGCATAAGCCATCAATCTGTGGTATGGAAATATCACGCACCCAAACACCAATATCCTCACCTATAATCGGTTGCCACTGTTTTATATCAACTCGAAAACTTTTCCCATCGGTGACTGCGACCACATCAATATTTTTTAATACAACACTACCATAACTAGATGCAGCCAGAGTTGCTGGCAGTAATGCAAGAATGCATCCCAAAAAAATAATCTTCATCGGTTTTTCCATTTCTCAATTCGTTGTCGCAACTTGGATCATTTTATCTCACCAGTTGAGTTTATCCGGAAAAAATTTTCGCTAATAACAATCCAAATTTCAAAACCATAATTCTTTTCAATCCTACTACAAGAAGCCCTCTAGATATTATTGTAGACTGACTGATAGGATTTTCTATAACAGAAGGCAGAAAAACCAGAAAATAACCCTTTTTTTCATAAATTTTTAAGAACTATTTTTGACTTAAGCATTCGGTATTGAAAAATTACCTAGATTCTGAGCTTTTCTAAGAAATTAGAATACCTAAAACACTACAAACTTCTTGTAGAAACCGATATAGAAGATGCTACCCATTTTGTATCTCATATTCACTCTAAACAAGGGGAATATTAATAGACATCCTGCAGACACAAATCATGTCATAATATTTGTATTCTGATCATAATATAACAAATGTCGAAGTAGCCTTAAGCAACACAGTCTTTATCCTTACATCAATGATTCGATTTCTGTATCATGAAGAAAAAACTTTCAATTAAATCTCTAATTGGGTGATCTCTACAACTATGAAACGACGACTTTGGATATCAGCTGTTTACTGCATAGTATTGGGAAGTTGGATTTCAAGTATTGCAACAGCATCAGCGCACGTCGAAGTAGTTATTTCCAACTCTTTTTCCAGAACTTTACCTCCAAATGTTCAAAATGGTGCTGTTTTTCTAGAAATAGTCAATAAAGGTGAAAAGGAAGATTTTCTAATTCGATCTACAACACCCATTGCAAGAGCCGTTGAATTTCATCAGCATACACATGAAGATGGATTAATGCGCATGAAAAAAATTGATAGTATTCCAATCATGTATAACACAAAAGTTTCTCTCTCTCCTGGAGGATTGCACATAATGCTATTAGATCTAAAGCAACCTCTAATTGAAGGAGAAAACTTTCCTCTGACTCTATTTTTCAAAAAATCAGGTGATATCACAATATCTGTTCCTATACTCGGTACAGATGCAAACCTACATACTAAAAAAAATAAAGATGACGATGAGAAACAACCAAAATCTGAACCTAACACCACGAATTTGCCAACCGTTCAATTTGAGCTAGTTATAAAAGATGGGAAGGTTCAAAAATCTGACAAAACATTCCGTGTAAAAAAAGGTGAAATTGCTGAATTTCGTATTTCAAGCAATGAACCACATGTTCTCCATCTCCACGGCTATGATATTGAATTCCGCATTGATAATAAATCGCAAAATATATTCCAGGTAAAAGCAAATGCTACAGGACGTTTTCCCGTCGAGATGCATGGTGCAAAATACCACCATACAATATTCTATTTGGAGGTATATCCCAAGTAATCAACTAGATTACTAGGCACCAGACCCGGCGGTATAAAATATGGATCGAACAGAGTCTTCCAATAATGTTCTGGTTTTTGGAGCGCGTAGCGATATAGGATATTACCTGCTCCCATTGCTTATACAGTCTGGTCGATCAATCTATGCATTCTCACATCGAACTCCTGATTGGGAACAGACCTCAGTGATTTGGGTTAATGAAGATGATTTTCATAAAAATTGTTACCTGAGAAATACTGAAATCCCAATTGTGATCAGCTTGATGCCTATCTGGCAATTGAAGAAATATGAAAATATTCTCTCATTAATTAATTCGACTAGTATCATTGCGTTTAGCTCTACTAGTATTGAAAGCAAGAAGAAAAGTTCAAACCACTCAGAACGAGAAATCGCAAACTTGCTGCAGCAAGGTGAATTGTGGATAACAGAACACTTTTCAAAAAAGAATCGACAGGCGCTAATTTTTCGTCCCACCATGATCTACGGTGGAAATCAAAATCAAAATATAAATCGAATTAAGAAGCTCATAAAAATAGCTCGATTTTTTGTATTACCTGGTCAAGGCAACGGGCTCCGCCAACCAGTTCATGCTGAGGATCTGGCTAATCTTTCATACAAATGCCTAAACTACAATCAAAGTGGTACCCATACATTTAATTTAGCTGGTGGTGAGACCCTAAAATATAAAAGTATGATTGAAAGAATATTTTTGACTACAGAGATACGTCCTAGAATCATCTCCCTACCCACTTATTTAATAGGATTCCTAGTTTTTGTTTTTCGGTGGCTTCCGGGATTTCGTGATATAACCTTGGAAATGGTATTGCGTGTAAATCAAGATCTTTGCTATAACCATCAAAAAGCGATTGATACGTTTGATTGGGCGCCACGCTCTTTTGAGCCATAGGCAATCAACTCTATTGCAGAAAACTATATACTTCGGCTTTTTAACTCTAAAAAAGTATTTGGAATCGTCTAAATGGAAAAACCAAATTTGTCGCTTAATAAAAATAAACGCCGTGGCCATCTAACAAAACGAAAAAATAAAAAAAAATGGTTGGAGCAAATGCCTTGGCGCCAACCACAATATTTTGACTCACCTACAGAACCATTGCATGAGGAAGATATAGAATCTATCCATAATGCAGCAATGCAAATCATTGAAGAAGTAGGCATTGACTTTTTAAACGACGAAGCACGCAACATACTTCAGGCAGCTGGCTGTGATGTATCCAGGGACACGCCGACAGTACGGATGGATCGCGGATTTGTTATGGAGCAAATCGCTAAGGCGCCAAAAACGCTTAAGATTGTACCTCGAAACCCAGACAGATCAATTACTCTTGGAGAGACATACGCTGCTTTTGGTATCGTGGGAGGTCCACCAAATGCGTCGGACCTCGATAATGGCCGCCGAACAGGCAACCGTAAGGATTATCAAAATTTTTTAAAGCTTAGCCAAGTTTTTAATTGTATTCACTTTAATAGTGGGTATCCGGTAGAACCGGTTGATATACATCCATCAATTCGTCATCTAGATGCACTATTCGATGCCCTTGTACTTACTGACAAGGTAATGTCAGTATTTTCACTGGGGACAGAAAGAATCGAAGATGCTATCACTATGTTTCAAATAGCAGCCGGTGTTAGCGAAGAAGATTTTGACCGACATACCAGGATGGCCACTAACATAAACTCATCATCTCCGCTAAAGCATGATTGGCCAATGCTTGATGGTGCAATGCGAATGGCTCGCCGCAATCAACTGGTTATTGTCACTCCTTTCACCCTATCCGGGGCGATGGCCCCTGTTACTCTTGTGGGAGCTTTGGCACAGCAAACAGCAGAGTGCCTAGTCGCGGTAGCTCTCTTACAATACATCCGGCCTGGCGCACCTGTTGCTTACGGCTCCTTCACATCTAATGTTGATATGAAAACGGGAGCACCAGCCTTCGGTACACCGGAATATATGCGTGCTACCCAAATCTCGGGGCAGCTCGCAAGATATTATAATTTGCCCTGGCGTTCTTCAAATGCAAATGCCGCCAACATCATTGATGCACAAGCCACATGGGAAAGCTTTGCATCGCTCTGGGCTTGCTCAACCGCCCAAGCAAACATTGTCTTTCATGCAGCTGGATGGATGGAAGGCGGCTTAACAGCAAGCTTTGAAAAATTTGTGATCGATTGTGAAATGTTGCAACAAATTGCATACTACCACCAACCAATCCCGGTTAGTGAAGATGATTTGGCAGTGGATGCTATCAAGAAAGTTGGGTCAACAGGCCATTTTTTGGCTAGTGATCATACAACATCACGATACGAAAAGGCTTTTTACAGTCCGTTCTTATCCGATTGGAGTAATTTTGAAAACTGGCAGAAACGTGGCAGTCTAACAACCCCACAAAGAGCAAATAAAATTTATAAAGAGGCGCTGGCAAACTATGAAAAGCCACATATGAGTGAAGACATCCGTGAAGAATTAGAAGCCTTTATAGTCAGAAGAAAAGCTGAAGGCGGAGCCCCCACAGATTTTTAATTTTTTGCAGCTGTCAGCCTAATTTCTCTATTTTGATTGAGTAGTAAAGGTATCAGTTCCCTATAACATGACCATAAATTAGGATACGATGGTGGCAGTTGATCTTTGATTTTCTCATGCAGTTTAGGTAGGTTATAGAATGGAACTTGAGGAAATAAATGATGGTCAAGATGGTAGTGCATGTTCATATCAAGAAAGCCAAGAATTGGATTTACCATCACATTTCTGGTGTTTAAACGATGATCAAACGCATTTTCGTGCAATCCGGCATGTTGTGGGAATCCAATGGTTAAGTTAAGCAATAACCTTCCATAAAGATTTGGGATTATAACTAAAAGTATAGGCAAAATACTTCCTATATATAGTGAAAAAACCAAAATCAACAAACTTAAAGCTAGGTAAATCCGGCTGGACAACACTACCTTGGGCCAATGGTTTGTTGGCACACAATCCTTGGCAGAAGGAGTCATGATATTAAAGGCGTGCAAAGTCAACTTCTTATACTCTGAGAATATTGGCCGCAAACCAGAAAACTCATAAATTAGTTTCAGCGACCCCGTGCCATAAGGCACCTGTATTTCATAATCATAGGGATCACTGGTATGTATTGTTCTTCGATGATGATTCCCATGTGTCCACCGCCACAATTGAGCTTCATAGAAACATAAAAAGCTAAAAATTTGGTAAAAAACTGTATTGGCACGGCGTGAATTGAATACTGTACGGTGGCTGAACTCATGCCATCGAGCATTGCTAAATGAGTAGACTGTCCCATACACGAAAAAAGCAGGTAGTGCCCACCAGGTACCCCAAGATGCCACAGCTAAGAAACCTGAAACAAAAAGTACTATGAAATAAGAAATTAAGTGAATCCAGGCATAAATATCCCGACGAATTGAGAGTTCTGCCAGATCTTTCTTATCTATTTCTGGCTTCCACCAATCTTTCAGCTCTAATTTCATATTATTTTAAACAACAATTTTAAGACTACCGCTGGTAACAAATGAAGCAGTATCCTCGGTAATAATTTAAATGGACTACGGGCGTTCATGATATTATTTTAGCACTACGGAATCAAATATTTGATGCATCACCTCAGATCAGACCCATAAAATGTCATGTTTCTGCTTGCTAAACATAAAACTTTAGAAAAAATCTAAAGCTAATGATATGCTCCTATTTGACAAAATTGGATCATTAAAAAATGAAGATTTCTCCCTTGACAGGTGTTTTAGGTGCTGAAATATCTGATGTAGATATCAGAGAAGCATCGACCTTTACAGATATCTTTCGGGCATTTATCGACTATGGTGTTATTGCTATCAGAGATCAAAAAATAACACCAGAAGATCAAATCCGTTTCGCAAAACGTTTTGGTAGCATTAATTGCAATCCATTTTTCACACCGCATCCAAAACATCCAGAAATAGCATTGGTGATTAAAGAGCCACATCAAAAAATGGCAATTGGTGAGAGCTGGCACTCAGATCACTCATATGATGCTATTCCATGCAGAGCATCGATGCTTCATACTATTGAGGCTCCGCCCATCGGTGGAGACACTGGCTTTGCCTCAATGTCAGCTGCATTTGCCGCTCTATCCAAACCAATGAAAGATTTTTTGCGTAATCTTTCGGCTCATCATTCCACTAGCCATGTTTTTGGAACTAGTTCAAAAGACCGATATGAAACCCATAAAGACGGGCGAGTAAATAATCCTGAATTAGCAACACATCATGTTATTCATCCAGTTGTAATTAAGCATCCCCTGTCAGGTAAAGAATGCTTATTTGTGAACCGTGACTTTACAACACACATTGAGGAACTAACTGATGATGAAAGTAAATTCATTTTGAATTTTCTGTACAACCATGCATCCGATATTAGATTTACTTGTCGCCTAAGACATGCACCGGGAACAATAACTATATGGGATAACCAAGCGACATGGCATACTTCCATAAATGATTATGACGGTTATCGTAGAGTGATGCACCGAATTGTCGTGAATGGAGTAGCTCTCGAATCTGCTGCACCAGCCTCTACATAATCACGCCCAAAAATCAACCATTTTTCACCTTAAAGACTGAATTAACTTATCCATAAAATATTGTCTGTTGCACTCAAGGACTATAACAGTGGTCTTCTCATGATCAGCATTGTCTCGATGATCAATGATTGTCATTCCTCGTTTAGATCCGTCCTCTAAACTGATTCGGACAGATGACGCTATTGATCTTATAAC
>CAYFJI010000083.1:0-8165 GCA_964343365.1 uncultured Acidiferrobacteraceae bacterium | reverse complement strand
CTATAATGGGAGCTGGTGGAGTAATCCTACCGCCAAAAACATATTTCAAAAAAATTCAGGATGTTTTAAACAAATATGATGTCCTAATGATTGCCGATGAAGTTATTTGTGGTTTTGGAAGAACTGGAAACATGTGGGGCTCACAAACCTACAAAATACAACCCGACATGGTAACTTGCGCTAAACAACTATCATCTGGTTACTTGCCGATAGCAGCTCTAATGATTTCAAAAGACATTTATGATGTTTTTAGAAATCAGAGCGATAAGCATGGCGTTCTTGGCATGGGCTATACGTATGGAGGTCATCCTGTCGCTGCCGCTGTAGCTGTTGAAACTCTCAAAATTTACCATGAGCGCGAGATCATAAAACACGTTCAATCTATTGCGCCCAAATTTCAAGAAAGACTTAGCGAACTGGATAATCTACCACTGATTGGAGAAGCGAGAGGAATTGGCCTCATTGCCGGGCTTGAATTAGTATCAAATAAAACAACTCGTGCATCGTATCCGTCTGAAATTAAGGCATCGGCTTTAGTGGCTGAGCATGCACTTAAACATGGTCTTATTGTGCGTGGCCTCCCAGGGGATGTAATTGGGATCTGCCCACCTTTAATTATCCAAGAAAATGAAATCGATGATCTTTTTGATCGACTTACCGTTGCATTAAATGATGCTCATGATACGATCGAAAAAAGCTCTTGATATAGTGCAATTTTTGGAGAAGAAGAGCTAATGAAATTAAACACTTTAAGAATTCTGCTTCTTATTAAGACATTATGCATCGTTTTTTTTCTTCCGCTTAAAGTAGGAGCAGAGGAGATTTCGTGGTTTCTAACAAACAAAACCGATGACAATGGTAGGCCAATCGTAACATCCGACATCTTTTTCAGTTGCTCCGACAAAATTTATACAATGGCTACACTTGGCAATTTGAAAAAAGGCCCGAACGTAATTACCTTTGATTGGATTGATCCGTCTGGCAAACAACGTGAAACTGAGCGACATCGCTTCAATCATTCTGGTCATCGCCAACAAATCTGGGCGTGGTTAACACTACATCCACCACCGCGAACAATTGCCCTGCGACTTTTCAATCCTTCATATGGTATGCAAGAATTTATAGGAATATGGAATGTGGAAGTTTCAATCAACGGGATTAAATTTGGTAAAAAACAATTTGAAATCCTATGCTGAAAGAAAAAATCTATCGCCAATATTTTTTCACAATTTATTTAATATTTATTTTAAACAAAAAAATAATTTCCACTCCGATATAGCTGCATATACAAAAAACCAATAATTTTTTAACCTCAGAATCAACAATGAAAATAGGGATTCCAAAAGAAATTAAGAATCATGAGTATAGAGTTGGATTGTCACCAGCTAGTGTCCGAGAACTTGTAACACTTGGGCATGAAATCCTATTGGAATCCAATGCAGGAATTGGAATTGGCGCCACAGACGAAATATATAAAAAAGTAGGTGCAAGAATCTGCTCTGATCCTTCAGAAATATTTATGAAATCAGAAATGATTATTAAAGTTAAAGAGCCGCAAGAAAAAGAACGGGCAATGTTAAACGAAGGACAAATTCTTTTCACCTATCTCCATCTTGCTCCTGATGCTCAACAAACTTCCGATTTGGTGAATAGTGGAGCTATATGTATAGCATACGAAACTGTTACATCCCCACAGGGAGGATTACCACTTTTAGCACCAATGTCGAAGGTAGCAGGTCGCATGTCAATACAGGCTGGCGCCTACTGTCTAGAGCACTCTCATGGAGGTCTAGGCATACTCCTTGGCGGTGTACCAGGCGTTGATCCCGCTAAAATTGTTGTTCTCGGAGCAGGTGTCGTTGGCACTCATGCAGCACACATCGCTGTAGGAATGGGTGCTGATGTTTGGGTTATCGACAAAAATCAAGATGCACTTGAAACCCACTGGCAGCAGTTCGGTAGAAGTACAAACACCGTATTTTCCACAGAAGAAGCTATTGAAGAACATGTAATCAATGCTGATTTAGTCATTGGTGGGGTGCTAACGCCTGGTGCAGCGACTCCGAAATTAGTCAATAAAGATTTAGTAAAATCGATGAAACCAGGCGCTGTCATAGTTGATGTTGCCATCGATCAAGGAGGATGCTGTGAAACCTCCAGACCTACAACACATGATGAGCCGACTTATATTGCCCATGATGTAGTTCATTACTGCGTTACAAATATGCCGGGTGGAGTTCCACGTACATCTACTTATTCTTTAAACAATGTAACCCTCCCACATGTAATAAATCTGGCTACAAATGGATATCATAAAGCTCTCTCTGACGACCCATATCTTCGGCAAGGTTTAAATATTTGTTTAGGCGAGGTTACTAGCGTCGAAGTTGCAACTACCCATCAATATAAACATGTTCCAACAGAACGTATACTGGGCATATGATCCAATTATGTGGAAATTTTTAAATATTCATAAATCAAAGAGGTGACCACTGATGGCAAAATTAACACCTAGCGAAGCATTTGTAGAAACCATGGTTGCGCATGGTGTCACTGATATTTTTGGAATAATGGGTTCTGCTTTTATGGACGCCATGGATATTTTTGAGCCAGCAGGCATTAGATTTATTCCTGTAGTTCATGAGCAAGGTGCAGCCCACATGGCTGATGGATACGCAAGAGTTAGTGGGCGACATGGAGTATGTACTGGTCAAAATGGTCCTGGCGTTAGTAATTGTGTAACAGCAATAGCAGCAGCATATTGGGCACATTCGCCCGTTGTGATCATTACTCCCGAGACGGGCAGTCTTGGCATAGGTCTAGGTGGCTTTCAAGAGGCAAATCAACTACCGATGTTTCAAGAATTTACCAAGTACCAGGGCCATGTAAATAATCCTTCACGAATCGCAGAATTTACAGGTCGATGCTTCGATCGAGCTCACTCTGAACTAGGGCCTACTCAACTTAATATTCCACGAGATTATTTCTATGGAGAGATAGATGTAGAAATTCCCCAACCGAAGACTATAGACCGCGGCCCTGGAGGTATAACTAGTCTGACCCATGCAGCTGAGATTATCGCAAATGCTGATTTTCCAGTGATCATTTCAGGGGGAGGAGTTGTGATGGGAAATGCCATGGAAGAGTGCAAAATGCTAGCAGAATATCTCAATGCACCAGTAGTTAATAGCTACCTACATAATGATTCATTTCCAGCAAATCATCCTCTCTGGTGTGGACCTCTAGGATATCATGGCTCCAAAGCAGCAATGAAGATACTCCAACGAGCAGATGTCGTTATTGCTCTTGGAACGCGCTTAGGACCTTTTGGAACTCTGCCGCAGTATGGTATGGATTATTGGCCCACGAATGCTCAGATTATTCAAATCGATACAGACCACAAAATGTTAGGTTTAGTAAAAAATATATCAGTAGGCATTTGTGGAGACGCTAAAAGCTCCTCTGTTGCTCTACTGGACTACTTAAGACGTCTTGAGGTTAAATGCAAAAGGAATTATGACGAACGCATGACAACCATGACTTCTGAAAAAGAAGCTTGGGAGCATGAATTGAATAATTGGATCCATGAAAACGATGAGTGGAGTTTATCTGTAATTAAAACGGCGCGCGAAGGTGATCTCCATCCTCGACAAGTACTGCGAGAATTGGAAAAAGCAATGCCGGAAAATGCGATGGTATCTACAGATATAGGTAATATAAACGCCATAGCAAATAGTTATCTCAGATTCAATCAACCAAGAAGTTTTTTTGCACCTATGAGTTTTGGCAACTGTGGTTATGCCTTTCCAACAATAATTGGCGCGAAAGTTGCCGCCCCCGACCGACCCGCTATTGCTTATGCTGGAGATGGAGCTTGGACTATGAGCATGGTAGAAACTATGACATGTGTTCGCCATAAAATACCTGTAACCGCTGTGGTTTTTCATAATCGTCAATGGGGTGCCGAAAAGAAAAATCAGGTTGATTTTTATGGTAATAGATTCGTAGCAGGCGAATTAGAAGGACAGGATTTTGTAGCCATCGCTCAAGCAATGGGAGCTAAAGGTATTAAAGTAAATAAATTAGAAGACGTTGGCAAAGCGCTACAGAAAGCTGTAGAAGCTCAAATGAATGCTGGTGTTACAACCGTGATTGAGGTCATGTGCACGCGTGAACTTGGGGACCCATTCCGAAGAGACGCCCTCAAAAAACCAGTACGTTATCTCTCAAAATACAGTAACTATGTCTAAATTATAAAATATTGCAGCTAGCTAGCCCGACGATATAGAGCAAAAGCCACAAAGAAAAGACTAGCGGTAGGTAATATCGCGCCCCAAAAAGGAGGTACGCCATAACCTAATACGATATAACCGAAAGCTTTATTCATAGTGTGAAACAGTAATCCTGCCATAATTCCAATAAATAAATTGCGGCCCATAGTGCCGGAACGCAAGCTGCCAAATACAAATGGAATTGATAATACCAACATTGCGGCAGTCGACATCGGTAAGATAATTTTCTGCCAATATGCTAATTGGTATGAGCGCGCATCTTGGCCATTATTTGCAAGATAGTTAGTGTATTTTAATAACTGGCTGATGGATAATCTATCAGGAGTAATTAAGAAATCCGATAACATTTCTGGTGTAATATCTGTAGACCAAGAAGATTTATTGGAAAGTCTTATCGTACTTTCTCCATTTATTCCAATCCTAGTCTCACGTAACTCAAACAAATCCCAACCATCATCTCGATAAAGACCTCTTTCAGCCTGTTGCATAGAAACAAGCCTTCTGCCTTCGTCAACTTCGAATATTCTAATTTGCAACAAAGTCAAATCAGGCAAAACTTGACCGATATTGATATATTTACTTCCATCACGCATCCACAAGCCAAAACTATTGCTCTGCTCCATAGACCGTTGTAAGGATTCAGCTCGACCGCGTTGCGCCTCACTTTCACTCCAAGGATTTACAAATTCTCCAATCAGTATCAAAACTACCATAAATAATGCGCCAACCTTTAAGACGCTAATTGTAATTCTTGCCATTGAAACGCCGCTAGCTCGCACGATAATTAGCTCAGAACCCGATGCTAAAGATGATAACCCGAGAATTGAGCCAATCAACGCAACCATTGGAAAGGTTTGATAAGCAATAAGTGGGGCACTCAAAACCACAAATCGAATCACGTCAATCAAGTCATAACTTCCAATTCCAACGTCAGCCAGTTCTTCAAGAAATACCATGAAAAGAAAAATACCCATCAGAACAACAAAAACAAGCGATGAGTAACGTAAAATGGCTTGGCCAATGTAACGATCAATTAAACGCATTATTTCGAATCTCGATAAAACCTGATAAACAGCGTCCTATTATTTGCTCGTCTCCAAAACAGATAAATAGTGATAACGCTGATTAGGGCATGAAGAATCCATAAAAGGATTAGCGGTTCTTCGTGCCCTCGCCTGGAAAGTGCTACCAAATAAGCCGCTAAATTTGCGTATGCAAAATAAGTTAGAAGAGCTCCCATCATCATGGATACACGATTTTTGTTCTTTCCGTTATATGCAAGCCCAAGTGCCAACAACATCAGAACTGGCAAGATTATTATCTTCGAAATACGCCAATGGAGCTCGGATCGAATTTCTAAATCGTGCTTATGATTCCATAAATCCGTTGTTTTCCATCCCGCAAGTCGACGCTTTCGCTGTTGGGGTATGGTCCTTTCATCCAGCAGTAAACCATAAGTTTCAAATTCTAATGACTGGTAACTAAGGCTTCCAGGTGTACCATCATAACGAACTCCATCACGTAATAAGAAATGGCTATAAAAATTATCTTCTACAATAGTTCTTTCTGCTCTGGACGCCACAACAATTCCATCCTTAGATTTAGATCGCAACCAAATAAAAATATTACGATAAAGCTTTTCTCTTGAATCAAAGGTCTCTACGTAATAAACGCCATCTCCGCCAGGATCTTCAACGAAAACACCTGGGATTATTCCTGTCCCATCGCTTTTTGTACGAAATTCGTGCTCTACATCATCCCCACTGCGAAGAGCAAGAGGAGATAAAGACAGCGAAAAGCCACTGATAATGACTCCTAATACAATAACCAGGTATAAAATTGGCTTTAGGAAACTTGATGGCCCAAAACCTGAGGCTGCGGCGACAATAATTTCTCGATCACGCGACCAGCGAGCTAGAACTAAAAGGGTTGCGAGGAAGACTGCTAAAGGCAGGATAATGTCGAGATGGCTCAATAAACGAAGGCCCAGTAACATCAAAACGCTGTTCATTGGAATTGTTCCTTCAGATGCGAGCTGTAAATAATCGGTAATCCGAACTACCAAGAAGATAAATAAGACCAAAAACGCCACAGCAGCGATATTCTGGGCCACTTCACGTATGAATGAGCGATGAAGAATCAATTATTTATAGTACCATCGATTATTTTGACAGAACCACAAAACTCACACGACAATACACAGCAATTGTAAGATTTAATCATAATTAATGCAGTAATAAACAATCTCATACAACTGATTCAACGATTAAAAGGAACAGAAACCCATGAAGTACACCGTAAAGACAACAAATTTCGCCAATATACCCACCGACTGTCTTGTTCTTGGAGTCTACATTGGAAGCAAATTCACTCCAAGTGCTACGGCAACAGACCGCGCTACTAAGGGGCTGCTCACTAAACTATCCAAACAGGGTGATATAAGTGGGGCCTGTGGTAATACACTGATGGTTCCTACCAACGATCTTATTCCGGCAAAACGCTTGCTCATAGTGGGTCTTGGTGATCCAAAAACATTGGACTCTGAAGAGTTCTCTAATATTCTAAAAGTTGCAGGAAGAACTTTGCAGAATACTGGATCAAAGAATATAGCTATAACATTAGCAGAAGCTAAAGTAAAAGATCGATCTTTTGAGAAACGTAGTCGACTGATTGTGGAATCTTTCGCTCGATCCTACTATCACTTTGATATTCTTAAAAAGACGAAATCCAAAATTGGAAATCTGGAAAAAATAACCCTTCTAGCCCAATCAACTACTTCAGCTGCAACGGTTCGAAAGAGTGTAGCAGAAGGCCAAGCTATTTCTAAGGGCGTAAAGTTAGCCTGTGATTTAGCAAATCTTCCTGGCAATATTTGCACACCAACTTATTTAGCTACTCAGGCTCGTAAACTTCAAAAAAGTCATAAACTAAAAGTGTCCATAGTAAATGAACAACAAATGAAAACACTGAAGATGGGGTCATTACTTTCGGTGAGCAAAGGAAGTCGTGAACAAGCAAAACTTATAGTCATGGAATATCATGGCGCTCCAAAAACGTCTCAACCGATTGTCTTGATTGGAAAAGGACTAACTTTTGATGCAGGCGGGATTTCAATCAAACCGTCTGGGAATATGGATGAAATGAAATATGACATGTGTGGAGGTGCAAGCGTTTTTGGAACACTACTGGCAGCAGCTGAATTAAAACTACGAATGAACGTTGTTGGTATTGTGCCAAGTTCGGAAAATCTTCCCGATGGAGCAGCGAATAAACCAGGCGACATAGTGACTAGCATGTCTGGACAAACTATTGAGATACTCAACACTGATGCTGAAGGAAGGCTCATCTTATGTGATGCGATCACATATTCTAGGCGGTTTAAGCCGGCTGTGGTCATTGATATTGCTACCTTAACTGGCGCATGCGTTATTGCGCTCGGCGATCCAGCAAGTGGTTTGTTCTCCAACAATGATCAATTAGCTGAAGAAATACTCAGGTCTGGAACAACAAGTGGAGATCTTGCCTGGCGATTACCAGTATGGAAACAATACCAAAAGCAATTAGAAAGTCCTTTTGCTGATATTGCAAATATCGGTGGACGTGGCGCGGGAGCTATTACAGCAGCGTGCTTTCTTTCTAGATTCACGGATGATCTTAACTGGGCTCATTTAGATATCGCAGGCACGGCATATCACAGTGGAAGCCAAAAGGGGGCAACTGGAAGACCTGTCAATTTACTCACCCAATTTTTAATTGACCGCGCTAGCGCCTAAACTAGGGTTTATACATGAAAAGTCCACCAAGAATAGATTTTTATCTTTTGAAGAACCATTCCCCTAATGGTAGATTTAGGCTAGCTTGTCGAATTGTTGA
>CAYFJI010000082.1:0-8191 GCA_964343365.1 uncultured Acidiferrobacteraceae bacterium | reverse complement strand
AATTCACAATCTTTCCCAGGCATTGGCATAATGTCACTCTTTAAGGTTCTCGCTGCATTTTGAAGCGCACCTTCGACCCAGCTATCATCTCCATCGTATGGTAACAGGCTAATCCTAAATTCGAGCTGACAATCAAATCGAGAATGATCGCGACGCCCATTGCAATAGACAAACCATGCACGATCACTTACATCTAGACCATTAGCTCGTAACAACCACTGATAAATCTCCATCTGTCGCTTATATGAAATCTGCCAAGATGCATTTAGGTCAACTTCACCATGTTTTGAAGTCGCTTTATAATCGCAAACAAGATATCGACCATCGGACTGTAACCAAAGATCATCAATCGCACCAAAAAGTGTGAAACCAGTCTGCTCATGATCAAAGGAAACACCCTTAAAATTTTTACGCCAATCATCAAGCTGGGGATGCTGCGCAGGTACCGCATCAATTCCTGCATCAATCATATATGGGTGCGGCTCTTTTTTTTCACGATACGCATCAAACTCACGCTTCAGTAACTCATCGACAGCCGAATTTAAATTAAACGGAAATCCTGACGGCCGCGATACACCAAGCCGACGATCCAAATAAAAACACCGTGGGCAACGTGAAAAATCTTCCAATTTTGACCGACTTAACTTATAAAGTTTAGTACTTGTAGGGTCGTAAATATTGCGTGTTCGCGGCATTTAGGTAGATTCTTTTCCTGTGTAGGCCATAAAATTCAATTTGACGAAAAACACAGAGGCAACTAAGTATGAAATGGTGGTTAATTGTATACATCTTTACCCCAAATGGGTGGGTACCTGGCGAAAATTTTGATGGCTGGGGACCAATTGAACAAACCTCTTTTCAGGCTTGCATCAAGAAACGTGACTTTTCAAACCAAATAAATTTAGAAGCTGGGCTTAGCGACAAGATCTGTTTCGCCTGTCAAAAACGAGGGGAACATGAAACTAAATCAAAAGAAAAATGTGAAGGCCCTTGCGCTCCCTGTGATGCCGAGGCTAAAAAAATAAATTAGCGAAATTGGATTCGCCTAAAAAATATTTTTTAGGCGAAAAAAGTGAGCAACACTATAATCTTACGCTTTGAAGTAGATCATTTCTTTAGTGTGGCGAAAACAAATAATGTACCGAGAAGAAAAAACCATATCAATGCCCAGGCAGGCATGCTTAAGTTTAAAAATTTCCAATCAACGGTGGCGCACTCACCCGAACCTGTTAAAACTTTTCTCAACATTTCTGAGAATGAAAACATTTCAATTAAATAGTCTAAGCCAGGTCCACATTCAGGCACTCTGTCAGATGGTAACGATTGCAGCCAAACATGACGACCAGAAATTAAGATTCCGATAAACGAGAAAATACCGCCAAGAAATCCATAAATATAGCGAACTAAACCGCGGGGTGGATTATGAAGTGCAGACGTAACACCGAGAATGAATAAACCTACATAAATTACCCGTTGGAAAATACAAAGCGGGCATGGATCAAGATTTTGAAAATACTCTAGCCAATAAGCATAGCCCAACAACAAAAGTGATATTACGCTAATAAGCCAACACCATGACCGAAATGATATCCTAATCAAAACGCCAATCATTAACCTTGACTCTCTAAAATATCGTCATTTTTTATGAATCTGCTCATGCAACTTATCAAGCAGGGAATCCGGCTGATTATCTACAATTAATGCCGACACATAATTTTTCTCTAAAAAACCTTGATACTCCATTTCTTTTAGCCATGTAAACAATTTTTCGTAGTATCCGGCAATATTAAGAAACCCATATGGTTTTTGGAGTATTCCTAGCTGAGTCCAAGTGGCAACTTCAAAGAACTCTTCCATCGTGCCTAATCCACCTGGCAAAACAATGAATGCTTGTGAAAGGTTTCCCATCATTAATTTTCTATTATGCATGGAGTCAACTACATACAGTTTACTTAAATGACGGTGTGCCTTCTCTTTTTCCTTAAGACTATCTGGAATCACACCAATTGCGGTACCCCCATGCTCCAAAACAGAATCTGCCAACGATCCCATCAATCCAGTTCCACCCCCGCCATAAACAAGATCGATATTTCTTTCAGATAAACACTTGCCAAGTTCAATAGCCACATCAAAGTACTCTGAACAATTTCCAGTTCGAGATCCACAAAAAACGGTCACACGCACCAGTAAAACCATACTGTAACTTTAAACGCCCGATGCAAAAAAAGATTCACTTTGAAAAAAGTTATGATCTGACTAGCCCTAGTTCTCGCGCAAGCCCCCAGCCCCATGGTCTAGGCAAACTATGCGCATTAAGAATCATATGATTAAGGGCGCTTCTTAAGTCAGACTCTGAAATATCGAAACCAACACTTTTTGCGAGAGTAATAACATCAACCAACGATGGTGTATTTGGCAATGCTTCCCTCGACTCAGAATTATCTTCAAGGTGACGAAAAAACTGTTCAGCTGTAGATCGACTCATTCTAATTTATCCTGCAATTAATCAATTAATGTTTTTCGTATTAAATCATGATTCCGGCTCAAACCAAAATAGTTCCATTGGATGTCCTACGGCCGAATCTGACCAAACAACTTTAACCGGCATACCAATTGAAAGATTTTTTTCGTGTTTGATATTGCGCAGTTTTTGCAATATTGCTGTGCTAGCACCAAAAATACGTATGTAACCAAGGAAAAGATTTTGGTTACCACTATCACTGCCCAATGTATAAGCACTCTTGCTATATGCTTCAAGCTTTCCATGCTGTGGAAGTTCCAACCATTCAGTAATTGTCCTATCCTCCGGGCAGATCACCCTTGGTGGCAACCAAACATGGTTACAAACAGAACAACGAGTACCCATGAGCTTTTTATTTTCAAGCTCTATAAAAAACTTGGATAATTTGCCAAGGGAGTGTCTAAACGAGAAATTTAGACGAAAATCGATCATCTCAATTTCTCTAAAGTCTCCCCATATATCTACATCTTTTTGATTAATTTCTGATGTATCAGCTATTAATTGCTCTAATTTACGTTCTACAAGCATCTTCATCATTAATCTTCTCTAGAAAAAATTGATACAACAGCGTAACTGCTCGTACCACCATGTATATCCATCAATCCTGTTCGAGCATCCTTAACCTGTGTGGAATCAGGACGTTCCCCGCGCAACTGCGCTAATATTTCGACACTTTGCGCAATACCGACCGCGCCAGGAGGTGCACCTTGGCCGATCAAACCACCTGATGTATTTGTGGGTAGCTCTCCACCAATATCAAACACACCTCGTTCGCTAAGAGGGCCACTTAAACCCGGATCACAAAAACCAAGCGCCTCATACGTCTGAAGTTCAGCTCCAGTAAAGGTATCGGCTACCTCAGCGACATCAATGCTCTTAAAAGGATCCCTGATTCCAGCCATTTTATAGGCTGCTAATGCAGCTTCTCGCTTTGCGCGAAAATGCGCATAACCTGGATATGGCTGTGGTCGATCTCCCAGCCTTACCTTCTCAGTTCCACAACCTGAACCAGTAAAATATACTTTGGGCCTCTCCCTCCACGCAATCGAATTTTCCTCAGCCCAGCGTTCGGTAGAAATCACTATTGCAGCTGCTCCATCTGCCAATATTGCGCAGTCGAATTTCTTATAAGGTGAGACTACGACAGGCGAATTAAGCACATCATCAATGGTAATTGTCATCGGCATACACGCGTATGGATTAGTTTTTGCATTGCGATGATTTTTGACTGAAACTGCTGCCATTTGAGATTCTGTAGTGCCGTATTGTCTCATATGATCAGCTATCATGAGCGCATAATAAGCGCTGAAAAATCCACCTGCTGCCATTTCAAAATCGACGTCGCCAGATAGGGCATAGACCTCGCGAACAGTTGATGCTGGAATTTGTCGGCCTACAGCATCCGCCCCCATGACTAAAATAGATTCACATAGTCCAGATTGGACATAGGCATAGGCAGTACGTAAAGCTGCGCCTCCAGTCCCGCCCCCTGCCTCTACTCGAATACTAGGCTTAGGATTCAATCCAAGCATGTCCTGTATGACTTGTCCCATCGTAACCTGTCTAGCCAAAATCTCACTTTCATATGCAATGACGGTGTGTTCGATGGCTGCGGCATCAACACCAGCGTCATCTAGGGCAACGAGAGCTGCCTCTACAATCCAATCCATCGGTGTACCATCTATACGTTGGCGTGCAAATTTCGACATACCCCCACCAAGAACAGAAACCTTTTGCATTGTTTTGGATTCCTCTACCTAAACTCGTTTTATTTGACCTTAATTATAAAATATTGTCATTTGTGGGAAGTTTACTGCATTGTAACAACATGCATAAATGCCAACACCACTTTAATTTGTCTTTCACACTACAATCACTTTATCATCGTTAGAATACCAATAAATAAACTGGTTTTCTTAAAACACAAACATGTACATTCAATCGACTAACAATAAATTCATCAGTCAAATAATAGTTGCAACAGCACTTTGTTTAGGGTTATTTACTGGAACGTCAGCAAACAAGGATATTTTAGATTTCGAGACTGATATTCGATCCGTGATTGAAATTCAATTAAAGGCATTTGCGCGAGGTGACGCTTCGACAGCCTATGCCCAAGCGGCGCCATCAATTCGAGCAAAATTTCCAACTGATGCAATTTTTATGATGATGGTGCGATCAGGATACGCAGCATTAATTGACCCGAGGCGAGTCAATTTCATAGAAATCATAATGGATCAGAGAACACCTATATACCAAGTGAGTTTAGAGTCGCGAGACGGACAACAATGGATGGCGTTTTATCGCATGAGTAAACAACCAGAGGGTAATTGGCTAATTGAGGGTTGTGTACTAACACGCATCAGTGGGCAATCCGTATGAAGCCCATTCCATAAAACATGGAAGCAAAATTAATATTATTTTTTTAATTGTATCTCAAAAATTAACTACGCGTATTCAACTACGCTGGTATTGAACAAGTTTTCCAAGATTTACCAAGCGGGCCGCTATCAATAACACTATTATAGTAAGTAACATTAAAACTCCAGACGCAGCTGCTACAAGTGGCGTCAATCGATACCTTAAAACAGGATATATGATTCTTGGCAAAGTTTCTGTATCAACAGTTCCTAAGAAAAGCGCCATAACAAATTCATTAACAGAAATAATAAAAGCGAATAAAGCACCTACTAACACTGCTGGCATTACTAACGGCAAAGTTATGGTTAAAAACGCTTGTAAAGAGGTCGCACCCATACCACGAGCCGCTTCCTCTAGGGATTTATCAAGACCATCCAAGCTAACCTTTAACACCATCACGACAAGCGGGAATGCCCACAATGAATGCGCTATCGCGATAATTGTATAACCACCCCACATTCCAGTTCGATAAGCAACTGTTAGAAGTGACATTGCAATTATGACTGCTGGAGTGAATACCGGAGTCAATGACAATGTATATAACCCTGCACCCCACTTATATTTATACTTGGTAAAAGCTAATGCAGTTGCCATTCCTACAATTAACGCAAAAACAATAGTTAAGCCTCCCACTATCAAACTATTCCACAAACCATCCATCCATTTATTCGTCGAAAAAAATTCAACATACCATTTCATAGTCCATTTGTTTGTTGGAAGACGAAGAAAGCGAGAAGGACCAAAAGACATCAGAACCGCCACCACCATCGGAAGTGTAAAATACGTTACCAACAATAAGCCAAAAAGATGAAATATTAGTTTTCCGGCGGTTCGTTTCATTTCATCATACCGTTCGCCATTTAATTGCAGAACTCACAATTAGATTGAAGATTAATACCACTATAAACATTAAACCGAGAACAATAAACGCAATAGCTGACCCCATTGCCCAATTTACATTCTCAAAGGTCTGTTTTGGAACTTCTACGGCTAAGGTTTGAAGATCTGGATTACCTAACAAGAGTGGCGAAACAAAAGCACCCAGCGCCCAAACGATTGTAATTAACAAGGCTACATAGGAACCTGGTAGGCTGAGTGGAAAAGTGATTGTCAGGAATGCCCTTGTACTAGAAGCACCCAATCCCATAGCAGCATCTCGAAGCGTTCTATCCAAACCATGTAGCGCAGCGGTAATTACTAAAATTGTATACGGTGCAATTAGTAAAACTTTTGCAACAACAACAGAAAATAATGTATAAACAAGTTTAACTGGTTCGTCAATAATACCTAATCCCACTAACGCTTTATTTACCCAACCGTTATTTGCCATCAAAATTTGCAGCCCATAAACAAGAACAAGCATATTACTCAATTTTGGCAAAATGACTATTATCAATAAAAATGTCTTCAATTTTGCGCCTGCTTTGTAAATATAATACGCCATTGGGTACGATACCAACATGGTAACTACAGTAACAATGACCGCTAATTTGATTGTAAAAAACATGATATCAACAAAATAGTCATCTTGGAAAAATTTGAAATAATTTTCTAAAGTCCAAGTCCCCTCAACATAAAAGCCCCCACCCTCTTTACCTTCGGCTCCGCCAATTCCAAATCCAGACGACCCTCGACTCTGATATAAACTGACACGAAATAACCACAATAAGGGTCCAGCAAAAAAGAAAATTAGAATAAAAAGTAGGGGACTTAAAAGAAAGAATTTGTGATAGCGGCTTAACCGCTCAGATAGGGATTGAATACTCATCGCTAATCGCAGTTGCTACGACCCCTCATCTATGCAAACTACATTTTCTTCCTGCCAATAAGCATGAACAAAATCGCCTGCCTTAAAACTTGCCTCACCATGCGGGATGGGCTCACTTGCTTTCAAAAGAGACTTTCCATTTAGAACGCTAATGAAATAGAAAACATGTGATCCAAGGTACGACACAAAATCTATAACACCGGATGTGCAATTGACATCCTGAGGCTGCTTCTCTTTAAACAATTTTATTCGCTCTGGCCGAATGGAAACAAACACATTATTTCCCTCGCTAAATCTAGCATTAGAGCCTGGTCTCACTATCATATCAGTATCCACAACAACTTCATTTTGACCGTCAGAAGATGTTCTGGCTTTGCCATTAAATGATGAAGTTTCACCCAAAAATCCTGCTACAAACTGCGAGGACGGATCATTGTAAACGTCTTTTGGGCTTCCAACCTGGAGAATATTTCCATCATGCATTACCACAATACGATCGGCCATGGTCAACGCTTCTTCTTGATCATGAGTCACATACAAAGTTGTAATACCTACCTTCTCTTGCAGCTTCTTAAGCTCCACTCGCATCGTATCTCGCAAGCGTTTATCTAAATTTGCAAGAGGTTCATCCAATAACAATAAATCGGGCTCTAGGACAATGACCCTTGCGAGAGCAACTCGTTGCTTTTGCCCGCCCGATAATTGTGCTGGATATCGATCTGCATAATCCTCTAACTCGACTAACCCCAGAACTTCAGCTACCTTTTCTTTTCTCTGCGCCTTGCTAACACCACGCATTCGAAGTCCATATTCAACGTTTTTCTGCACCGTCATATGCGGGAACAAGGCATAACTTTGAAATACCATTCCGATATTGCGCTTTTCAAGTGGTACATGCGTCAATGACTTACCAGCAACCCTAATCTCTCCTGAACTGGGAGACTCGTATCCCCCTATCATTCGTAATGTTGTGGTTTTTCCGCAACCACTCGGTCCAATCACAAACAAAAATTCTCCGTCATAAAGGTCGAAAGAGATATTTTTTACAGCCGTATCGTCACCGAATTCTTTTGTTAAGTTTTTAACCTCTAAAACAACTTTTTTTTCTGAAATGTTCATTGCTCGCCGAAAAATAATTTTAAAAACCCGGATCTCAACAGTTACATGAGACCAACAATTACATAAGATATGCGTGGATCAAGCTTAACACAACAAATCCAGGCAGGTATCCACGATTATTTGATTATCTTATGTATGCATTAGAAACACATGCCAACAAAAACAAGCGGAGCGGCTCGTAAAAGCCAGCTCCGCTATTTTGATATACCAACTCTGCTCTTTTTAAACAATCTGACTTCTAGGCTTCTTTATGAGCTACGTAGAACCTCTCTATCCCAATATTCAACAATATTATCCCAATCAGCAAAATATGCATCATATGGATATGTGCCCCAAGCATTAAAATCAGCTGCCTTATGAGT